>CAXMQD010000212.1:0-7174 GCA_964194965.1 uncultured Acidimicrobiia bacterium
CCGTGGACCAGGCGAGAGATAAATAAGTTATTGATATTATTTGGAAATTTGGAGCGGGCGATGAGATTTGAACTCACGACCCCAACCTTGGCAAGGTTGTGCTCTACCCCTGAGCTACGCCCGCATCCGGTTCCTTAGGTAGGGGGCGAGATAATACCTTTCTCACCGCTTTGCAAGGCTGTAGCTCGGCGCCCGGGCTCGAGACCGGCAGATTCCGATTCCGCCTTGCACCCAGGCCCCGGGCGCGGCTATGTGGCCCGCGACGAGATTGGCCCTTTCCCTAACCATCGAGCGACCCGCCATGTCCGATAGCGACACCACCCTGCTGCCGACCAGCCCCGAGACCCTGCTCGCCCGTCTCGAGGAACTCGGCATCGTGGTTTCAAGCTTCTCGCACCCGCCGGTCTTCACCGTGAATGAGGCCAAGGCGCTGCGCGGCGAGCTCGCGGGCGGCCACATCAAGAACCTGTTCCTGCGCAACAAGAAGGGCGCCATGTGGTTGGTCACCTGTCTGGAGGATCGGGAAATCGACCTCAAAGCGCTGGGCCGGGCGCTCGGCGCCGGGCGGTTCTCGTTTGGCAGCGCCGAGCGCCTGATGTCCTATCTGGGCGTGCTGCCGGGCGCGGTTACCCCCTTCGCCGTCATCAACGACACCGAGGGCAAAGTCCAAATGGTGCTCGACGAGGCCTTGCTCGGCTGCGATCCGGTCAACGCCCATCCGCTGGTCAACGACATGACCGTGGCCGTCTCCCCGGGAGACCTCGTGCGATTCTTGGATGCCGCCGGCCACCCGCCGCGGATTCTCGATCTCGGCGCTCTTTGAGGCAATCGCCCGCAATTCTTCGTTCCGGCCGCGGTCTTGCGCGGGCTCCCGAAAAGCGCCATGTATTTACCGACTTAACCACGGGCGGACCCTGTTTATGGAAACCATCATCGGGACCGGCGGCCCAGCCGGCGGCCCAAACGGCGAGCAACCGCCCGCCGGCTTGATCAAGGACAGCGATACGGCGCGCTTCGACCAAGACGTCATCCAAGCTTCGATGACGGCCCCGGTGATCGTCGACTTCTGGGCACCGTGGTGCGGTCCTTGCAAACAACTTACCCCGGCTTTGGAGAAAGCCGTCACCGCGGCGCGCGGCGCGGTGCGCATGGTCAAGGTCAACGTCGACGAGAACCAGAGCCTGGCCAGCCAACTGCGCATTCAGTCGATCCCGGCGGTCTACGCTTTTTTCCAGGGCCAGCCGGTCGACGGCTTCGTCGGCGCCCAGAATGAGAGCCAGATCAAGGACTTCATCGATCGCTTGGTGGCACAAAGCGGCGGCGCGCTCGGCCCTTCGCCAGACGAACAGGCCCTGGAACAGGCTCAGGCCGCCCTCGATGGCGGTCAGCCGGCCGCCGCCTCGGCGCTCTTCGGTCAGGTGTTGCAGCACGAGCCCGACAACGAGGCCGCCCTGGCCGGCATAATCCGCTGCTATCTGGAATCGGGTGACGCGGCGGCGGCGCGCGAAATGTTCGACGCGCTCACCGATGAAATGGCGTCGAAGCCCGCCTTCACTTCGGTCCAAGCGGCGCTCGAATTGGCCGAGCAGTCCGCCGGTAGCGGCCCGCTGGCCGAGCTCGAATCGCAAGTGGCGGACAATCCGGCCGACCATCAGGCGCGCTACGACCTGGCGATCGCGCTGCAAGCGGCGGGTGAGCGCGAGGCGGCTGCCGATGCGCTGATCGAGATCGTGCGACGCGACCGCAACTGGAACGAAGAGGCCGCGCGCCAACAGCTGCTCAAGCTCTTCGAGGTCTGGGGACCGGCCGATCCGATTACCCTGAGCGCGCGGCGCCAACTCTCGTCGCTGCTGTTTTCGTGAGCCCGGTCTTATGAGCTTCGGCGCATTTCGGCCCGGCTTCGAGGAACTTCCGCGGGTGGTTCCCATCTTTCCGCTGCCCGGCGTGCTATTGCTGCCCGGCGGACGGCTGCCACTCAACATTTTCGAACCGCGCTACCTGGCGATGATCCGCGATGCGCTCGCCGGCGAGCGGGTGATCGGCATGATTCAACCCCGCGGGCAGGCCGCCGACATCGGCGCCGCCAAGGTCTACGAGACCGGGTGCCTGGGCCGCATCACCGCCTTCAGCGAGACCGATGACGGCCGCTACCTGATCACCCTCACGGGCCTGATCCGCTTTATCGTCGCGCGCGAGCTGCCGCTCATGGAAGGGTATCGCCGCGTCGCCGCCGACTACGACCGGTTTCGCGCCGATCTCGAGGGCGGCGCCGAAGACGGCCCGGATGGAGCAACCGGGGCGATCGACCGGGTGCGCTTGCTGGAGACCTTGGGATACTACTTCGAGGCCCAGGGGATCGAGAGCGACTGGGAAGCGATCGAGGAAGCCGGGGACGCCGCGCTGGTGACCTGGCTGGCCATGCTGTGCCCCTTCGCCGCGCCCGAGAAACAGGCGCTCCTGGAAGTCATGAGCCTGCCGGAGCGCGCCAGCACGATGACCGCGATCATGGAGATGGCGATCCACGAACCGGGCGGCACGGGCCCTGCCCATTAAGGGCGGCCCATTGACGAGAGAGGGGATGGCGAGATGAGCGCTGCCAAGGCGGGGGTCGATCCGAAGCTGCTCGAAATCCTGGTTTGTCCGGTAACCAAGGAGACGCTCGAGTACGACGCCGGCGCGCAGGAGCTGATCAGCCGCAAGGCCGGGCTTGCCTATCCGATCCGCGACGGCATCCCGATCATGTTGCCCGACGAGGCGCGTCAATTGGATGAATGAGAAAATAACGTCGACGTTCCAGACCGAACACTGGCCGGAGGAGATCCGCTACCTCTCCGCCGAGAAACGCCTGGAGGTCGGCTTCGACAACGGGAAGCGCTTCTCCTATCCGGCGGAGTTGCTGCGCGTCGAAAGCCCCTCGGCCGAAGTCCAGGGCCACAGCCCGAGCGGCAAGAAGATCGTCGCCGGGCGCCGGCACGTCGGCATTATGGAGGTCGAGCCGGTCGGCAACTACGCGGTTCGGATCAAGTTCGACGACCTGCACGATACCGGCATCTTCTCCTGGCAATACCTCTACCAGTTGGGTGAGAACCAGGACGAAATCTGGCAGACCTACCTGGACGCCGTCGAGGCCCAGGGCCTGTCCCGCGAACCCGAACGCCGCGGATAGGGCGTTTTTCGTTCAAGCGACCGCCCCGGCCGCGCCATTCTTACCGTCCGATCATAGATCCAGGCCGCGGCGCGCGGCGGCGCGCTCCCAACTCCGGGCCGGGTCGGCCGCGAAGACCAGGGCGGGATCGAAGGGGATCGTGAACCAGGCATCGCGGGCGAATTCGGACTCGAGTTGCTGCGGGCCCCAGCCCGAGTAACCGAAGGCGAAGAGGCTCCGCTCCGGGCCTTCGCCGCGGCCGATTTTGTCCATCATCTCCGCCTCCGCGGTCATCGCCACACCCTCACCCACCAGAATGCTGCCGTCCACGACCACGTCCGTGCTGTGCAGAAGAAATCCGCGTTCGCTTTCCACCGGCCCGCCATAGTAGACCGCGATCTCAGCAGCCGCCCCGGGCGGCGCCAGGCCGAGGCGCTCGAACAACGGCGCCACCGGAATGGCGCCGATCGGCACGTTGACGATCAACCCCATGGCGCCACCGGCGTTGTGCTCGACCATGAGAATTACGGTGTTCCGGAAGCGCGGATCGCCCATGTTCTCGCTGGCAACCACCAGGCGCCCGGCCAAGCTGCCGCCCCCGTCGCCCAGGGTTGGCGCGGCCCGCCCCGGCGTTCCCGGCGGCGGACCCAGGAGGACCGCCAGAAGCGCGAACAAGGCCGCCAGGAAGCGGCGCGCACGCATCGGCATCGGTGTTATGGAGAATGTCGAGGACATGACTTTCGTCGCTTTTTCCGGAATTCCTCGGGCCAGATCGTCCGCGCCCGCGATGGTAGCCCGGAACCGATCTGCCCGCCAGCGCCACCCCCAGGTCGCACCAGGACTAGACAACCGAGCCGGCCCCGGGCGATACGAAAATGCGGAAGGCCAACAAGCCGCGAGGAACCGGGCCATGCCAGACAGCCGATTGCCACCGCTGCCATTAGGGCGCTCGCCGCGCCGCCGCCCCAGGAATCCCCCGGGCGCGGGCCTGAGCGACGGAGCGGCACGGGTCGACATGCCGGCATTGCGGGCCTACCGCCTGGGCCGGGTGCGCGCGCAGTTGCGCGCGCGCGACTACGCCGGCTGCCTGCTCTACGATCCGATCAACATCCGCTACGCGCTGGGCGCCCGCAATATGGCGGTCTGGACCCTTCACAACGCGGCGCGCTATGCCTTCATCCCAACCGAGGGGCCGGCGGTCCTGTTCGATTTCTACAACTGCGGCCACCTGTCCGCGGACCTGGAGACCGTCGACGAGGTGCGCGTGGCGGTCGCCTGGTATTATTTTGATTCCGGCCCGCGATCGGGCGAGAAGGCCGCGCGCTGGGCCGCCGAGGTCGCCGATCTGGTCGGCGCCCATGGCGGCGGCAACAAACGCCTGGCCATGGATCACTGCAACCCGCTCGGTGCCGCGGCGCTCGACGGACACGGCATCGAGATCCACAACGGCCAGGAAATCATGGAGCTGGCCCGCGCGATCAAGTCGCCCGACGAGATCGTGCTGATGAACCAGGCCATCGCGGTCTGCGAGACCGGCATGGCGCGCATGCGCGAGGCGCTGGAGCCGGGCATGACCGAGAACGAGCTGTGGTCGATCATGCACCAGGTCAACATCGCCCTGGGCGGCGAGTGGATCGAGACCCGGCTGCTGAGCTCCGGCAGCCGCACCAATCCCTGGTTTCAGGAGTGCGGCGACCGGGTGATCCAGCCCGGCGAACTGGTCAGTTTCGACACCGACCTGATCGGGCCGTTCGGCTACTGCGCCGATATTTCGCGCACCTACTTCTGTGGCCCCGGGCGGCCGAGCGAGAACCAGCGCAAGTTTTATCGCGTGGCCTGGGATCAGATCCACGCCAACATTGAGATCATGACGCCGGGCACCGGCTTCCGGGAACTGGCCGAGCGCGGCTTCCGGCTGCCCGATTCCTTCCTGCCCAACCGCTATTCGGCACTCATTCACGGAGTCGGTCTCTGCGACGAATATCCTTTCGTGCCCTATCGGGAGGATTTCGAGGCGTTCGGCTACGACGGCGTGGTCGAACCCGGCATGGTGCTCTGCGCCGAGAGCTACGTCGGCGAGGTCGGCGGCGAAGAGGGGGTCAAGCTCGAGCAGCAGGTGTTGATCACCGAACGCGGCCCCCAAGTGCTGTCCACATACCCCTTCGAGGACGAACTCTTGGGCCGGGAAATCTAGCCCGCCCGAGGCACGATACCGGTGGGCCGGGCTCGAACGCCGCGATCTGTAGGACCTGTCACAACACGTACGACACCCGGACCTCGATTACAGCCCGCCGCACGGCGATCGCGCCCCCATGCGTACGCACGACGCACGTACAGAAGATGCTCCCGGACCCGGGGGTGTATCCACTCACGATTCCGGTCTCGACCTCGGTGGCGAAAGTGCCGTCGCAAATCTCGCCGCGCATGTTCGTGATTCGATCGAGAAACGTACGGACCGTCGCGTCGGCTAGTTCAGGTACAGCCTGCCTGAAAATTGAAGCGGTCCACCTAACCGACCAACGCTTAGTCCAGTGGGATCAAAATCTATTTGACGTACACCTGGTCCAGCAGGCGAAGTAAACCGGATAGCGCGGCCGAGCCGCCTTATCTCGCGTACGTGTGCGTCGGATGCTACCGGTAAGGTGGCGGCAAGATGCCCCAGCGCTGGTGGCGTCTCGAAAGCGGCTCAGGTCCAACCAGTGTACGTGTTTGGTGTCGGGGGGGGAGTGGGGCCGGTTAAAGTGCCTGGCCCCGGACCAACCGCGGCAGATCGCCGACCAAGCCCATGGCGTGGCGCATGAAGAAGCGCTTGACCGGGGGCGCCCGGTCGACCGCAGCCAGGCCCAGGTCGCGGACCAATCTGAGCGGCCCGAAATCATTGGAAAACAGCCGATTGAGGCCGTCGGTCGCGACCGCCAGCAGGGCCCCATCGACCCGCCGCCAGCCCTGGTAGCGGGCCAGAACCGCCGCCGAGCCCAAATCCAGGCCCAGACGCCGGGCGTCGACCAAGGTCTCGGCCAGCGCCGCGACATCGCGCAGTCCCAGATTGAGACCTTGACCGGCGATCGGATGGATCACATGGGCGGCGTCTCCCACCAGCGCCAGGCGGGCGTCGACGCAGCGCTCGGCGAACATCAGGCCGAGCGGATAGCTCCAGCGCCCGCCGACCTGGCGCAAGCGCCCCAGCCCGGTGCCGAATCGGCGCTCGAGTTCGGCCGCGAAATCCGCCTCCGAAAGCGCCATTAGGGCCGGGACCAGGGCACGCCGTTCGGTCCAGACCAGGGAGGACCGATGGCGGCCGCAAGGGCCGCCGTCTGGCGCATCCCCGGGCGCATCCCCGGGCGCATCCCCGGGTAAATCGGTCATCGGCAGCAGGGCGAAGGGGCCCGAGGGCAGAAAATGCTCGTGGGCGACGCCCGCGTGGGGCGCCTCATGGGCCACGGTACAGACGATGCCGCACTGGGGATAATCCCAACGCGTCGCGCGGATGCCGGCCGCTTCGCGCAGCGGCGAGGCCCTGCCCTCGGCGCCGACCGCCAGGTGCGCCTGGATTCGCCGGCCGTCGTCCAATATAGCCCGCGCCGCGGCCGGGCCCCGCTCAAGCGCCGCGATCCGGGCCGGCGCCAACAGAGTCAGGTTCGCCATCCCCGCGGCCTGGGCGGCGAGCGCCCGCCGGGTCGCCAGATTCTCGACGATGTAACCGAGCGGCCCTTGCCAGTCCGGACTCAACTCCAGGTGGTTGTAATGCAGGAAGAATGGCGAGGCTTCGGACCCGACCTTGCCGTCGGAAACCCGGATCTCCAGGATCGGCTCGGCCGCCGCCGCCAGGCCAGGCCAAATACCGAGGACCGCCAGCGCCTGCTGGGTGCCGCGCGCGATCGCCGAGGAGCGGCCATCGTAGGTCGCGGCCCGCAGCGCGGCCGGATCGGCGGCGTCAACCACGATGGTGGCGATCCCGGCGCCGGCCAACGCGATGCCGAGCGTCAGGCCCACCATCCCGCCACCGGCAATCAACACCTCGGTTTCGAA
>CAXMQD010000213.1:0-6880 GCA_964194965.1 uncultured Acidimicrobiia bacterium
CTACGCGGTGCTGCGCGACGCGGACAAGCGCGCCGCCTACGACCGCTTCGGCCACGCCGCCTTCGAAAACGGCGGCGGCGGACCCGGGGCCGGCGGATTCGATTTCAACTTCGGGGCCGGCTTCGCCGATATTTTCGACGAAATGTTCGGCGAGTTCATGGGCGGCGGCCGCGGCCAGGGCAATCAACGCGGCGCCGATCTGCGTTACAACATGGAAATCTCGTTGGAGGATGCCTTCGAGGGCAAAACCGCCGAGATCCGCGTGCCGTCCAGCGTCAACTGCGATTCCTGCGCCGGCACCGGGGCGGCCAAGGGCTCCTCGCCGGTCGCCTGCGGCACCTGCAAGGGCCGCGGCCGGGTGCGCGCCCAGCAAGGCTATTTCACCATCGAGCGGACCTGTCCCAATTGCCACGGCATCGGCCGGGTCATCGAAAAACCCTGCACGAACTGCAGGGGCGCCGGCCGCACCGAGAAGACCAAGTCGCTCAAGGTCAATATCCCACCGGGCGTGGAGGACGGCACCCGCATCCGCCTGACCGGCGAGGGCGAGGCCGGCATCCGTGGCGCGGCTCCGGGCGACCTTTACATATTCCTCGGCTTGCGGCCGCACCGCCTGTTCCAGCGCAACGGCGCCGACATCCACTGCCGCGCGCCGATTCCCATGACCACGGCGAGCCTGGGCGGCACCATCGAGGTGCCGACCATCGACGGCAGCCGCGCCCGGGTTGCGCTGCCCACCGGCACCCAAACCAGCCGGCAGTTCCGACTCAAGGGCAAGGGCATGCGCATCCTGCGCTCCAACGCGCGCGGCGATATGTACGTGGACGTCACCGTCGAAACCCCGGTGAACCTGACCAAGCGTCAAAAAGAACTGCTCCGGGCCTTCGAGGAAGAAGGCAAGGGCCGCCGCACCTCCCCCGAATCCGAAGGCTTCTTCGCCCGCGTGAAAGAGTTCTGGGAAGACTTCACGGAGTAGCCGGGCGCGTCTCGCGTCCTCATTCTCGTTCCAAAATTCCGTAGCCGCCGTTTCGCCTCCGCCCCCAACCGTGCTAAACCGGCTCCCGGAATTATCCGGGGAGGCGAGAAGCCATGGAGCGCTATAGGATCGGAATTGTCGGCTGCGCCGGGCGCATGGGGCACATGCTGCTTAAGGTGGCGGGCGAGACCGAGGGCTGCATCATCGCCGGCGGCACCGAAGCGCCGGACAGTCCGGCGCTAGGCCAAGACCTGGGCGTGCAGGCGGGCCTGGGCGAGCTCGGCATGAAGATCGGCGCCGACCCGGTCGCGCTTTTCGCCCAGGCCGACGCGGTGATCGATTTCACCGCGCCCGCGATCTCCGTCAAACATGCCGAGCTCGCCGCCCAGGCCGAGGCGGTCCTGGTGCTCGGCACCACCGGGCTCGACAAGGAGCAGGACGCCGCCATCGCCCGCGCCGCCCGGCACGCGACCATCGTCCAAGCCGCCAACATGAGTCTGGGGGTCAACGTGCTGTTGGCGCTGGTCGAGCGCGCCGCGCGCACCCTGGACCCGGACTACGACATCGAAATCGTCGAAATTCACCACCGCTACAAAGTCGACGCGCCTTCGGGCACGGCGCTCGCGCTCGGCAAAGCCGTGGCCGCGGGCCGTGGGGTCGATCTCGACGAGGTGGCGCAGAAGGTGCGTGACGGGGTCACCGGCCCGCGCCGGCGCGGCGACATCGGCTTCGCCACCCTGCGCGGCGGCGACGTGGCCGGCGAACACACCGTGGCCCTGGTCGGCGACGGTGAGCGCATCGAGCTGACTCATCGGGCGACCAATCGCGAGGTCTTCGCCCGCGGCGCGATCAAGGCGGCGCTCTGGGCCCGCGGCAAGCCGCCGGGCCTCTATTCGATGCGCGACGTGTTGGGATTGGATTAGACTCTGGCCAGGTATTCGTCGCGGCCAAGCTCGAAGAACGGCAGTTCGCGTCCGTAGTGCCTTGCGGTGCCGGCGGCGCGCAGGCCGATCTTGTGCAGTACCTTGTGGGATGCGGCGTTGTCCGGATCGCTGACCGCGACGATGGGGTCGAGTCTAAGTTCCCGGAAACCGTGGTCGAGGGCGGCGACGGCGGCCTCGGTGGCCAGGCCCCGGCCCCAGGCCGCGCGCGCGAAGCGGTAGCCGATCTCCATCAGCCCGCTATCCTCGAGCGGGAACACCCCGCACCAGCCGATGAAGCCCGGCGTTTCTCGCATCTCGACGTGCCAGAACGCGCCCGGCGGTGGCTCCAGGATGCGGTTTCGTATATCGGCGCGGTCGGCCACCACGTCCTCGGGGATCGGCCGGATGAAGCGCATGACCTCCGGGTCGCGATCCATGGCCAGGCGGGCCTCCAGGTCATCGAGTCGAGGCGGATAGAGGCGCAAGCGTGCGGTTTCGATCTTGGGCGGCATATCAAAACGACAGTGCGGCCGCTAAACCATGCCGGCAGTTATTTCCGCGGGCTGTCTCTTTATCAGAACCCATTCGCGCGCCACCGCCACCGCGGCGATTAGCACGCCCGCGGCGGCGACGTAGATGCGCACCGGCTCGTAGTAGGTAAGCAGGAGCTCACCGCCAAAGAGAAGCAGGAGAATTTTGTTGCACACCGGACATGCGACGCCGAGGAAGCCCAGGACGCCGCCTGCACTGGCCGTCTTTATCGAACAGAACGGCCTGCGAATGGCCACATAAACGCCGAGCAGAAGCGAGAGCGCCGCGAGCGCCGCGATCTCGAAACCGCTAACCGGGGTCATGCGGATGAAAAGGGGATTGTCCCACAGCGCCGCCACGCTGCCGAGCGCGATGAAGGACCCGAGGGTGGTCGCCGCGGCGATCAGGATTCGAGACAAAGTGACATGCGACATTATGGCCGGGACTATAGCGGAACAGAGTCAAAATGCAAAAAAAGGCCCCGCCGGGCATCGGGGCGAGTTCCCCGTCGGCGAAACTTGCATTAGACTGCGTGGCAATGAAAAAAGCCCAGATCGCCGAGTTCTTCGATCGCCTGGCCGCGGCGCTGCCCGAGCCCAAGAGCGAACTCGACTATCATAATCCCTATACCCTTCTGGTCGCCGTGGTGCTCTCGGCCCAGGCCACCGACGTCGGCGTAAACAAGGCGACCGGGCCGTTGTTCGAGAAAATTGGCACGCCCGAGGAGATGCTGGCGCTCGGCGAGGCGCGACTCAAGGATCACATCAAGACGATCGGACTGTTCAACACCAAGGCCAAGAACGTAATCGCGCTGTCGCGCCTTCTGGTCGAGCACCACGGCGGTCAGGTGCCGGCCGACCTGGAGGTGCTGCAGACCCTGCCCGGCGTCGGGCGCAAAACCGCCAACGTGGTCATGAACGTAGCCTTCGGCGCGCCCACGATCGCGGTCGACACCCACATTTTCCGGGTCGGCAACCGAACCGGCCTGGCGCCGGGGAAGACCCCGTTGGAGGTCGAACTCGGTCTGGAAAAGGCGGTGCCGAAGCGCCGCAAGCTGCACGCCCATCACTGGCTGATCCTGCACGGCCGCCACGTTTGCAAGGCGCGCAAGCCCGACTGTCCGGCCTGCGTGGTCCGCGACCTCTGCGCCTATAAGGCCAAGACCACCCTGGAAGCGCCGCCAAAACCGAAGAAGGCCAAGGCGGCTGGCAAGAAACCATCCGGCACGGCCCGCGTACGCAAAACGAGACCCAAATAAACCTGACGCACGGCTCCAACCGACGATTCTTGATATTGGCTCATATAACCGCAGCGATTCTTTGCTCGCGGACATGCGGGAGGTCGTACATGGCGAGGCGCGAAACGGCACAAGGTATTGGCATCATCGGTGGAACCGGCTGGCTCGGCGCAGCAATTGCCCATGCCCTGCTGTCGTCGAACTTCGTTGACCCCAAAGGCCTGTGGATCTCTAACCGATCGGGACGGCGCAGCAGCTTTGAAGCATGGCCCGATGTCCGGTTTACGACCGACAATCAGGAATTGGTGGATGCCTGTTCGACGGTGATGCTTTCGGTCTTGCCGCAGGATTTTGGCGGCGTGGCGGTGGATGCACGAGGACAATTGGTGATATCGGTGATGGCGGGTGCGCCGATTGAGGCGATTGCGCGCAATACTGGTGCCGAGAGGATAGTGCGGGCGCTGCCCAACGCTGCGGCCGATATCAAACTCTCCTTTACGCCGTGGTTCGCGGCCCTGGCGGTAACGGCCGAGGACAAGGAGTTTGTACAGAGCTTGTTCGGGACCTGTGGCCGTGCCGACGAAGTGCCGACCGAGGACCAGATCGACTATTTCAGCGCGCTGACCGGCCCAGGGCCAGCGTTTGTTGCGTTCTATATGGATGCCATGATCCAACATGCTGTGCGTCGCGGCGTCGATCCGAAGATTGCCGAGCTGGCTGTCAAACAACTCTTTCACGGTGCCGGGAACATGCTTGCCGCCTCGGATCTCTCGCCGGCGCAAACGGTGCGTGCTTTTATCGACTATGCCGGCACCACGGCGGCTGGATTGACCACGTTTCAAGCCTCGAGCCTGTCCCGAGACATCGGGTGCGGCATCGACGCGGCCTACCAGAAGGCCAAGAGCGGCATGACCGATGGATAGGCACGAGCCAGATCACACGCCGCCGCCTTCTAGAGAATGCGTGCGCCCGCTGGCCTCACCCCAACGGTTTTGCAATCCGGGCGCGCAAGAGTTGGTTAAGGCAGTTGCGCTCGGCGACCGGGCGGGCGCTTTCATCGCGCGCCTCTAGGTAGGTGACCCGGGCCGAGCCCGCCTCCTCGTACAGAAACACGTCGAACACGCAGGTCTCGCCCCGGTACTGCCAGATTTCGGCCGGCGGTTCGCGCCGCGTCAGATCGGGCCGCCCCAGCATTTCGGTCAGTTTTTCCGGGTCCAGGCCCAGGACCCGTGCCGGGTCGTCGTCGATCACCGGCGCGGGCGGTAGGGCCGCGGTTTTGGTTTCAACCTGGGCCCCGGCGTCCTTGGTGCCTTCGGGCTCCGCCTCGGATTGGGCTGTTTCGGCCCCGGTGACGGAGGGCAATTGCGATGCCGTGCCCTCGCAGCCGGTCAGCAAGACAACCAGCAGCAGCCCGCCCAGGATACGGCCCTTGTTCCGGCGCACCGCCACGACCCTCGCTCCTTGGTATTAGCCGGGGCCGGGTTTCTGGTCCATCGCCGGCACGACCGGCGCAGCCCGTGCGGCCGTGCGGGATTCTGCCCGGGGTTCTGCCCGGGGTTCTGCCCGGGATTCTGCCGGGTCCGGGACCGCGCGCACGGTCAATATCTCGACCTCGCCGGACAGCCGTCCGCCCCGCTGCATCTCGATCTCGGCATAGCGCACTTTGCCCGCGACCCGCCCCTTGGAGCGCACGGTGAGCAGCCCGGCGACGGTGATCTCGCCTTCGCAGGCGCCGGCCACCACGCAATCCTCGACCTTGGCGCGACCCTTGAAGCGGCCGCTCTCGGCGATCTCAAGGTGTCGGGTGTCGGCGATTCCACCTTCGACCCGGCCCTCGATAATCAGCTTCTCGCAGGTCTCGATCTCGCCGTTCAGCACGATATCGCGGCCGATCACCAGCGTGCGCCCGGACGAGGACGGCAGCCCGTCCGTGCTAGGCCGCCGGGGCGCGACGATGTCCTTGAGTGGGCTCATCGCAATCGCGGGCGGCAGTGGGGTGCTCGGCTCGGTGAGCGGCGGCATGGGTACGGGCACGACCCGCGGTTCCGGCGCCGCCGCCCGCGACCCCGATCCCGATAAAAAATTCTTTTTACGGAACATTATGGTCCTCCCAATTCCGTGCGGCCCAATCCTGCGCCGCCCGGTCCAATGCACCTGGGCGTCGCCGACCGGACCATTGTCCGATTCTAAATGCCGCTGCCCGCCTCGCGGCGCCGCAAGCGCTCGAAGACGTGCAACATAAATCCGGTGGCGACGACCGGGGTTACCAAGTTGACGATCGGCACCGTCAACAGGAAGGTGATCACCACCCCGGCCAGCAGTACCCGCCCCCGGAATTTTCGGCGCAGGCGCCGCGCCCCGTCGATGTCGAAGCGACGCGCGGCCACGAGCTCGAAATACTCCCGACCCAGAAGATAGCCGTTAAGCAGGTAAAAAACAAAAAGATTGAGCGGCGGCAGAAACATCAACAGCAGATAAAACGGCAGGGCGAGCAGATTGAACAGCAGCATCACGGCGGCGAACGCCAACGCCATCTTGACCGCCTCGCCGACCGACTGCTCACGCGCCGGCGGCAGCTCCGGATAGTGGCGCCGCTCGACCGCCTGGGCGATGCCCTCGAGCATCAAGGAGAGTGCGATCGACATGATCGCGGGGAACAGGAGGAAGCTCGCGACCAGCAAGGCCACGACGCCGGCGGCACCGACGACCCAGCCGAGGGCCTTGTCCCAGATACCGCCCGGCTCCAGCGCCACCCAATCGGAGAGCGCCTCTCCCGACCAGCTCAGGCCGAACCAGGCCGCGATCCAGACTCCGATGAAAACAACGAGCGCGGCCAGCACGGAACGCACCAAGACCCGCCGGAATGCGGGATCGGATAACTGCCCGAAGGCTTTGGCGAGCGCGGAAAGCATGATGCCGCCTGTTTAGCCCGCGCCGGGGCACGGGCACAAGGTGGGCGGGAGGCTCTCCCCCGACCTTGCCGCCGCCAGGGGCACGGTTATACTTTAGCGCCCCTGGGGCATCTCCGGGGGGCACCTCCGGGGGGCGCCATTAGCCCCGGGTGTGCGATAGCCGGAACCACGATACGGAACCTTCTCCGCATGAGCGATCCATCCCTCGACGTCGTCGGCATCGGCAACGCTATCGTCGATGTCCTCAGCCAGGCCGACGAAGCCTTTCTGGTGACCCACGGCCTGGCCAAGGGCAGCATGA
>CAXMQD010000214.1:0-13577 GCA_964194965.1 uncultured Acidimicrobiia bacterium
CCCGACATCCGCCACCGGGTGCGGCGTTCGGCCTTCGGCGGGCGCGCCTACGACGACCGGATTACCCGCCTTCGGCTCAAGCAGGCCTTCGGCCGCCTGGTGCGCCGCGCCGACGACAAGGGCGTCTTCGTCCTGCTCGACGCCATGATGCCCAGCCGCCTCGCCGGCGCCTTCCCCGAAGGCGTCGAAGTAAAACGCGTCGGGCTGGCCGAGGCAGTCCAAGAGGTGGCGGGCTTTTTGGAAAATTAATCCCGTCTTCCAACGCCAATTGCTTGAAATTGGTTCGTTGCAGCCACAGGTTGGAAATAACAGAAAATTCCAACCGAGAGGCGACCTATGACCAAGTCCGACCAGCAGATGCGCGACGTGGAGCGCTCCCTCGCCCAACTGAGCGGCGACAAAGTCCAAGCGACCAAGATACGTAAGGGCCTAGAGAAGAAAATCCAACAGGCCGCGGTGACGAAACTCCCCGCAATCGCCCAATCCCTCGTCAAATCAGGCCGCGCCGGCTGGGCTAACGACCCCGACACGCCGGGCGGCGCGGTGCTGGTCGAACGCGGAACCGGCTGCGTACTCCTGGACCCGAAGGGCAATGTCTTCCAGAGGGCAAGCAAGGTCAATCATCCACCAACCTCGGCCATCAATGAAATGGCCTTCATCCAGCATCTCAAGGACGCCGGCAACGAGCTGTACGTCCCGTATATGTACAAAGATCTCAACGACAATGTGACTGTTGGAATAGGCACACACCTGGAAAACGCACAACAGGCTAAGAATCTACCCTTCGTCGACCGCGGAACCAACCAGCCTGTGCATGACAATCACAAGATCAACGCCTACAACAAAGTTAGAAATTCGCCAATCAGCGGCGCAGCTGGGCATCTAGTATTCAAACCCTTGACCAATATCGTGATATCGGAAGCGGATGCTGTCAATCAGGCCTCGAAGGACTTGCAGGCATTCATTGGCGAACTCAAAATGCAAAGGTTCTATCGCGATTTCGACACTTTTCCGGTGACAGCGAAGATGGGCCTCCTCGATTTGATTTATACGCTCGGACTGCCGGAATTATTGAATCAGTTCAAAAAGTTTAACCCGGCGGTTCGAAGTAGAGACTGGAAATTCGCGGCAAGTGAATCCAGTCGAAAAAAGATCGCACCTTCCCGCAATCAAATCGTCCAGCAGTGGTTCGAGCAGGCAGCGAAGCAGGAACCCATCTTTGTAAGTGTTCTATGCACCAAACGAATTGATTTGGTTTTCCGGTAACGTGCACCTCCAGATTATCGATCTCCTAGCCGCAACCAATATAATCGGGGCAAAGATGCTTCTCGGGATCGATCACGCGAAGGACGGCACCGGGTTCGTCCCGAGTAAGAAGATAAAGTTCAGCTCCGCCCATGGTTCCCTTGGTCGCGCCGCCGCTGGATAATAGCAGGATATCGTCCAATCCATCGAAGTCAAAATCGCCGCGGGCGACGAACGTCATCTCAATCCGCCACCCAACGGTCCACACGATCAAGCTGTTCTTATCAGTGACCTTGAGACGTTCGATTTCATCGAACTTGGCCAAGGAAACGCCACGCCGATTTGCATAGAAAGCGCGGCAGACAAAACTGCAGGACGCATAAATATTGACCATCGCCGGCAGATAGTTCACCGCATGCTTATTCAGCACGAAATCACGCAAATAGCTCACGCGAGCGGGTTTGGCTTGACCAAGAAAATCAACAGCCTGGCAAACGGATAACTGGTAAAACTGAACGAAAATGTCGGGACTGCCACCGCCGTAGTAACCTTCCTCACTCAGCCTAATAAGCGAGTTGCAGTTCCGAGCCTGGGCCGTCACATAGCCAGCGCCTTTCGCTTTGTAGAGCTTCATACCCTCGGGAAAATCCGGCCAAATATCCCGGCGCAGGCGCGCCTCGACCTGGTCGAGGCTGTCCAACTCCAACTCGGCCGACCACCAGACCGGGTAAGGCCCGTCCGCGGCCGCGTGGACTGGAGCGGCGAAGGCAAACGCGGCAAATAATACCAACGCCAGCGCCTTTGACGGGACGGCGGCCCGGGTTCGCATGAGAGAGCGCAAATAGCCGACAGCCGTAAATTCGCGGCGGTTCCATTTCACATGCGTGGTCTTCATGCGGCAACTCCGAATCGTCGTTTTTTCACCGGCAACCGGTGTATTCCGGGCAGAGGTGCTCCCCGACATTGAGCACGTAAAAAACACCGTCGGGCGTATCGCGGGTCAGCACGTAGACGCTTCGCGCGCCTTGTCGTCTCATCAACATGTCTTCCGATCCATCCTCGTTGAAATCGCCATAGGCCAGAATCTCGAGCGGTATTCGGTCCACGGAGTATGACCAGATCGTCTTTTTCGTCTCCTCCACAGGCACTTCTTCGACATACTCGAATAGTATCGTCGCCGTCTTGTCATCCTCGACATGGATGCTTCGCGTTCGGCCCGAAATCGAGATGGATAAGTTCTCCCTGGCGTATCGCTTGAAGAGGCTGTCCTCGAGTTGGGTCCAGGTGTCGCCTCTTTCGTTGGCCCACTTCAGCCGGCACAGGAACCCGCACGACTCCGCCCCACCGACGATCGCAGGAAGAAGATCGAAGGCGTTACGGTCGAAAACGAAATTTCTCACGAAGCTCCGATCGGCAGGTTTTGCGATCGCCAATTTCTCCAGCGCATCGCACACCGCCCAGAGATAGACCGCGAAGTAGCGCTGCGACGCCCCGGCGTAGTACCCCTCCTCGAACAGGCGTTTTCTCATGTTGCAGGCATCAACCGACGTCTCCGTCCTTGCATCGCCTCGGCCCTTGGAAACAGTGTATCCCCCGTTGTCCCAGAACGGTTCTTCAAGCCGCGCCCCGATCCGCTCCAGGCTTTCAAGCCTGAGCTTTTCCGACCACCAGACGGGATAGGGCCCGTCCTCGGCCGCGCGACCCGATCCCGCGAAGGCGAGCGCGGTCAGACAGATCACCCCGTACAACGCCATTCGAATCGGCATGGACGAATTCTCCTCCCGGCAGTGTATTGTTGGAGTGATACAACATCTTGGCGGTATTGTGGCGTGTTGCGTGTCTTGGGCGCCACGATCTTCCCAGGCTAAAGTACCTGCTCTCTGAAATTGAAAGCCTACAATGCCTCCAAATGAGCTTGAACTTGCGTTGCGCCCACGCAGTGACGCCTGCCGCGCCACGACTCGCATTCTTGAAGGTATGTATTTCGAATGCTTTTTTCTGTACCCCGAGGGGAAAAATAAGCCCGAGAACCTGAGCGATCGGATCGCCGTTCAATTTGGGACCGAATGGCGGCATTACCGAGTCGTCGTTGACGATGTGGAGTTCATGTTTTCGTGCTACCACGGCGAGAGCGATTACCGGCTTGACGAGATTTATCTCTACACGAACCCGGAGCTGTGGTCGCGCACCGAGATCGTCGTGCCCGCGACAGTGGCGCGCGACGCGTTTTTCGAATTTGCTATCGCCGAGGAGGAGTTGGATGTCATATCGCTGCGGGCCGAGTTGGAAGTCGCCTGCGACGTGGAAGGACGCCGCATCTTCTTCGAATTCACGCCGGGCGAACCGAAGGCGGCCTGGACTCGAATCGCCGACGGCGCGCTGATATCCCAAACCCGGGCAGGCCAACTGAAATCCATCCTGTTCGAGGAGGTGGAATTATAACCGCAGTTTAATCACCGCCTTCGCCCGCCCTGTCGTACTCACCAAGCTCATGGCAGGAATACGGCGCGACGTCGATCATGCTCAAGGGTGCGTCCAGCGCTTCGCGGGTGACCAGGCATAGGTCGGTGAGGTCGGGTCGGTATCTCGACAGTCTCGCCCCCGCCGAAAACAGCAGGTCCTCAACACCGTCGCCGGTGAAATCGCCACGGGCCTCGACCCTTATCAGCACTCGCCCCTTTTCGGTCCAGACATCCGAATCGCCGCCGTACGGCAGGTCAACGACGAGGAGTTTTCCCAACCCTCCGGTCAAGATAATGTCGTCGCTATGAGACAGCGCGCGCTCTTCGGCTCCACCCCGTTCAACGAGTCCGAATGCCAGTAGCAGTTCCCGACTACCCTTCTCATCAATTGCGAAGTCTCTTAGAAAGCTTCGGTCCGCCGGCCGGGCTGTCCCGAGCCGGGCAATGACCCGGCACTTGAGCAAATGATGCATTTGGGTCAAATGGAGCGAGCCCCCAGGCAATCCATAGCCCGCTTGGGTCAACGCTTCGAGGTCTACGCAATTCTTCGCCGTCGCATCGATATAGTCTTCGTAGGGACCTTTGGATACTTTGATTCCGAGGTCCATGCTGGACCAAAAGCTGCGCCTCAAGCGTGCGTCCACTTGATCCAAGCCCTCGAGCTCGAATCCGACCGACCACCAAACCGGGTACGGCCGGTTCTCTTGTTCCGCTGTTCCATCTGCTCTTGACAAACTCGCCGAACCGCCGATGTCCACTGGCGATGGCGGCGGCGAAGCCTTTTTCAGTCGATGAAAGAATAGAGACGGCGACGGACATCCCCGGTCGGGACAACGTTCCCGCTCTGCATCGATGACACGCAGAACAGCGCCGGGCGCGTCTCGGGTCAAGAGATAGAGACGAGAGGCGCCATAGGTGCCCTCGGTCGCGCCACCGTTCGCGAGAAGCAGCATGTCGTCGACCCCGTCGCCGGTGACATCGCCGCGCCCGATGACGGACAGAATTACCATCCAGCCGGTGGTCCAGACCGTCATCTTGTCATCGTTTTCCACGTCAACGACCAGAGGCGTTTCGAATGTCGTGAAGGGGATGCCCCGCTTGTTCGCCTCGACCGCGTAGCAGGTGAATTCACAGGATGCGTAGAGATTTACCAACGCCGGCAGATGGTCGAGCGCCGCGGCGTTCATCACGAAGTCTCGCAAATGGCTCACCCGCGCAGGCTTGGCGCGCCCGAGCAGCGCGATGGCCCGGCAGTAGGCAAGATTGAGCAGTTGGACCTTGATGTTCGGGTTGCCGAGACCTTGGTAACCGGTCTCGCTCAATTCGATGAGGGAGGCGCAGTCACGTGCCGTCGCCTGTTGACCATCCGGACCGCCGCCAACGTAGAGCTCCATACCCTCGGGAAAATCCAACCACAAATCCCGGCGCAGGCGCGCCTCGACCTGGTCGAGGCTCTCCAACTCCAGCTCGGCCGACCACCAGATGGGATAGGGGCCATCCTCGGCCGCGCGGACCGGACCGGCGAAGGCGAGCGCGATCAGGTGGATCGCCCCGTACAACGCCATTCGAATCGGCATGGATGAATTCTCCTCCCGGCAGTGCTTGGATGGAGTGATACAACATATTGGCGTCATTGTGGCGCGCGGCCCCGCCCTTGACCTGACGGCGGCGCGGGCCTAAGTCACGGCGGCGCCCTGCCGAAGGCGGCCTCCGATCCCGCCGCCGCGTCTCGCCCCCCGAAAAAGGCTCTCGCCGCCATGATCGACGCTCCCACCGCGCTCATCTACACCATGGTCCTGGTTTCCGCCGCCGACAGCGACATGACCAACGCCGAGTTTCAGACCATCGGCAGCATCGTCAAGCAGCTGCCGGTGTTCAAGAAGTTCGAGCTGGACCGGCTGCCCGAGACCACGGCGATTTGCGCCGAGCGCCTGGGGGAGCCGAACGGGCTGGACAAGCTGTTGCAGGAGATCGTCTCCAGCCTGCCCAAACGGCTTCACGAGACCGCCTACGCGCTGGCCTGCGACGTGGCCGCCGCCGATGGCCACGCCAGCCAGGAGGAGCTGCGCCTGCTCGAGCTGCTTCTGGACAACTTGGAAATCGGCGCCCTCGAAGTCGCCGCCATCGAGCGCGCCGCCCGCGCCCGCCATACCGTGCTATAACGCCGACTTCCGACTGGCGGTGCCCCCGCGGGCGCCGCCGACACCCCTGAATCCCTGGTTTTCCGCGCCCCTCCCGCTTTGGCAGCAGTCCCGGCGTTCGGCTGCTATGTTATTGTTTTATTTACTTTATCCGGTTGTACTTGGAAGTGCGGCTCGGCATGATGGTGTCACCGTGTGGTGCCACACCGACCGGGCGGAAGACGACCGGAGAGGACCATGGGCGCGCTTCGTCTACAGCTTCGCGACTACCGGCTGACCACCGCCGAGATCCTTTATCACCTGCCGGACCATCCGAACCTGTTGCAGAGCTACCTGTGGCAGGAATACGACCTAGCGCCCAACTTTCCGGTGCTGCACAAGTTCCTGGACTTCTGGTCCCACAACCTCGACGGCAAGCTGCACTCGGTCAAGGTCGCCGGCCAGCAACTGATTCAGGCCCCAAAACTGCGCACCGCCGCGGCCTATATGAGGCTCCACTAGCGGCCTTCCCGGCGCCGCGCCCGGCCACAACTTCATCTATCCTCCCGAACCCGGCGGCAACGCGGACTGAACGACTGCCTGCATGCTCCAGTATACTAGCGGCCGCGGCCCCTGATACCATGGGTCCTTGGCATTAAGCCTTGAGCGCATTCCGGTTTCCGGTTTTGCTGCCCCGTGGAGACGGGCTTTGCCGGGATGAACCCGCGAGCTCCCCAGGAGGACGGAGCACATGAATTCGGCCGCACCCCCGGACGGCGACCGCAACCGCATTCGCAAGCTGCTGGTCGCCAACCGCAGCGAGATCGCGATCCGCGTGTTCCGTGCCGCCACCGAGATGGGCATCCGCACGGTCGCGGTCTACGCGCACGAGGACCGCTTCGCCCTGCACCGCTTCAAGGCCGACGAAAGCTATCTGGTCGGCAAGGGCCGCGAGCCGGTGCAGGCCTATCTCGACATCGACGAGGTGCTGCGGGTCGCGCGCGAGGCCGGTTGCGACGCGGTCCATCCCGGCTACGGCTTCCTGTCCGAGAACCCGGCGCTGGCGCGCGCCTGCGCCGAGCACGGCCTGATCTTCGTCGGCCCGCCGCCGGAGGTGATGGAATCGCTTGGCTCCAAGGTCGCGGCGCACCGGCTCGCCGAAGACGCCGGCGTGCCCGTGCTGCCGGCGACCGGCGCCCTGCCGAAGGACGAAGCCGAGGCCGCGCGCCTGGCCGAAGGCGTCGGTTATCCGCTCATGCTCAAGGCGATCTGGGGCGGCGGCGGCCGCGGCATGCGCGTGGTCGAGGGGCCGGCCGAACTGGCGGAACAGGTCGCCGCCGGGCGGCGCGAGGCCAAGGCCGCCTTCGGCCGCGACGAGGTGTTCCTGGAGAAACTGGTCCGCCGCGCCCGCCACCTAGAGATCCAGATCCTGGCCGACCGGCACGGCAACATCGTGCACTTGTTCGAACGCGACTGCTCCTTGCAGCGGCGCAACCAGAAAGTCGTGGAGCGCGCGCCGGCGCCCGATATCGACCCCGGGCTGCGGGCCGGGCTCTGCGCGGCCGCGGTGAGTCTGGCGCGCGCGGCCGGCTACCGCAACGCCGGCACGGTCGAGTTCCTCTACGATACCGATGCGGGCCGCTTCTACTTCATCGAGGTCAATCCGCGCATCCAGGTCGAGCACACCGTGACCGAAGAAGTCACCGGCGTCGACCTGGTCAAGGCGCAGATCGCCATCGCCCAGGGCTTCGCGATCGGCAGCCCGGCCAGCGGCGTACCGCCCCAGGACGAGATTGCGCTGAACGGCCACGCGATCCAGTGCCGAATCACCACCGAGGACCCGCAGAACAAATTCATCCCCGACTATGGCCGCATCACCGCCTATCGCGGCGCGACCGGCTTCGGCATCCGGCTCGACGGCGGCACCGCCTTCTCGGGCGCGATGATCACACCGTTCTACGATTCCCTGCTCGAGAAAGTCACCGCCTGGGCGCCGACGCCGGAAGGGGCGATCGCGCGCATGGACCGGGCGCTGCGCGAGTTCCGCATCCGCGGCGTCGCCACCAACCTGTGGTTCCTGGAGGCTCTGATCGGCCATCCCAGTTTCAAGGATGGCGACTACACGACCCGCTTCATCGACGAGACGCCGGAGCTGTTCGCGTTTCCGCCGCGCCGCGATCGGGCAACCCGGCTGCTCGGCTTCATCGGCGACGTGCTGATCAACGGCAATCCGGAGGTCGCGGGCCGGCCGGTGCCGGTCCGGGAGGCCGCGCCCGAACCGCCCCCAGGGGCGCCGGCCAGTCCGGGCGAACCGCCACCCGGCAGCCGGCAGCGTCTGGACGACCTGGGGCCCGAGGGCTTCGCGCGCTGGATGCGCGACGAACAGAGGCTGCTGGTCACCGACACCACCTTCCGCGACGCCCATCAGTCGCTGCTCGCGACCCGGTTTCGGAGCCACGATCTCCTGGCGGTGGCGCCCTGCTACGCCCGCGCCCTGCCGCAGCTCCTGTCGCTGGAATGTTGGGGCGGGGCGACCTTCGATGTCGCCATGCGGTTCCTCAAGGAGGACCCCTGGGAGCGCCTCGCGGAGCTGCGGGACCGGGTGCCCAATATCCTGCTCCAGATGCTGCTGCGCGGGGCGAACGGCGTCGGTTACAAGAACTACCCCGACAACGTGGTGCGCCATTTCGTGGCCCAGTCGGCGGAGGCCGGAGTCGATTTGTTCCGGATCTTCGATTCGCTCAACTGGGTCGAGAACATGCGCGTCTCGATCGATGCGGTGCTGGAGTGCGGCAAGCTCTGCGAGCCGGCGATCTGTTACACCGGCGACCTGAGCGATCCCAACCAGACCAAGTACGACCTGCGCTACTACGTCGAGCTGGCCAAGCAGCTGGAGGCGGCCGGCGCCCACATCCTCGGCGTCAAGGACATGGCCGGGCTGTGCAAGCCGGCGGCCGCGCGGCGTTTGATCGCGACCCTCAAGCAGGAAGTTGGCATCCCGATCCACTTCCACACCCACGACACCAGCGGCATGGCCGCGGCCAGCGTACTCGCCGCGGTCGAGGCCGGCGCCGACGCGATCGATGCCGCCATGGACTCCATGAGCGGCCTGACCTCCCAGCCCAACCTGGGCGCGATCGTCGAGGCCTTGCGCGGAAGCGCGCGCGACACCGGTCTCGACCGCGGCACGCTGCGCGAGGTCGCCGGCTATTGGGAGGCCGTGCGGCGCGGCTATCTGGCCTTCGAGAGCGACATGCGCGCCGGCTCGGCCAGCGTCTTCGAGCATGGCATGCCGGGCGGCCAGTACACCAATCTGCGCCAGCAGGCACGGGCGCTCGGACTGGAGAAGCGTTGGCCCGAGGTCGCCGAAGCCTACGCCCAGGTCAACCACCTGTTCGGCGACGTCATCAAGGTGACGCCGACCTCCAAGGTGGTCGGCGACATGGCGCTCTACATGGTGACCAACGATCTGACGACCGAGGCGGTCGCCGATCCGGCAAGCGACATCGCGTTTCCCGAATCGGTGGTGCAGTTCTTCGGCGGCGAGCTCGGCCAGCCGCCCGGCGGCTTCCCCGAGGCGCTGCAGCGCAAGGTGCTGAAGGGCGCGGCCCCACTCACCGAGCGTCCGGGCGCGACCCTGCCGCCGGCCGATCTCGCGGCCGAACGCAAGGAAGCCGAGCACAGGGTTCGCCGCCACATCAGCGAGCGCGAACTCGCCTCCTACCTCATGTACCCGGAGGTTTTCGTCGACTACGCCAAACACCGGCGCGGTTTCGGCAACGTCGCGGTGCTGCCGACGCCGGTGTTCTTCTACGGTCTCGAGGCGGGCGAGGAGATCGCCGTCGACATCGAGCGCGGCAAAACCCTGATCGTCCGCTACCTGGCAACCGGCGAGCCGGACGGCGACGGCCAACGTACCGTGTTCTTCGAGCTCAACGGCCAGCCGCGCACGGTCAAGGTGCCCGACCGCTCGCTCGCCGGCTCGGTTCTCGCCCACCGCAAGGCCGACGAGTCCGAGCCGGGTCAGATCGGGGCGCCGATGCCTGGGCTGATCGTCAGTGTCCCGGCGTCCGAGGGCCAAACGGTCGACAAGGGCGATCGCCTGTTCACCATCGAGGCCATGAAGATGGAGACCGCGGTCTACGCGCAAGCCGCCGCCACCGTGACCGAGGTGGCCGCCGCCGCCGGCGCCCGGGTCGAGGCCCACGACCTGGTGCTGGTGCTGGAACTAGAGCCGGAGCCGGCCTGAACCGCCCCGGGTCAGCCGGGCGTCTCGATCATGGCCGGGGCGCCGGGCGCAGAACGAAAACCGCCCAGAGCGCGAGACTGACCAGTCCCAGCGCGCCGGCCTGATGCAGTGCGGCAAGCCCGACCGGCACCACCAGAAGCAGGGTCGCGACCCCGAGACCGAACTGCAGCACCGCCATGGCGAGCACCAGGTCGCAGGCCTGGCGCGCCCGGACGCTCAATTCAAGCCGCCGCGCCCAAAGCCAAAGCAAAAACGCCAGGGTCGCGGTCGCGACCGCGAGCAGGCGGTGATTGAACTGCACCGCGATCTCGTTCTCGAATAGGTTTCGCGTCCAAGGTTCGATGCCACCGTAGCCCGAGGGCACCAGCTCGCCGTCCATCAGCGGGAAGGTATTATAGATCAACCCGGCGTTGGTGCCGGCGACGAAACCGCCCGAGGCCAGGGTTACCAGCGCCAGGATGGCGAGCAGGACCAGGAGCCCGCGCAGGCGCCGCGCGCGCGGGTCCGGGCTGGCCGCCGGGTTCGGCAGCAGCAGCCCGAGCGCGACCCAGAGTATGTAGAGGTAAATCGCGACCGCCGCGCCCAGATGCGCGACCAAGCGGTATTGACTGACGTCGGTGCGCTCGGCGAAACCGCTCGCCACCATGTACCAACCGAGCCCGCCCTGGAGCCCGCCGAGCAGGAACATGACCACCAGATGCGGCGCCAGGGCGCGGCGGACGCGGCCACGCAGCAGGAACCACAGGAACGGCACCAGGAACACCACCCCGATCGCCCGGCCCCAGAGCCGGTGGATGTACTCCCACCAGAAGATGGCCTTGAACTCGGCGAGGGTCATGGCGCCGTTGAGCTCGGTGTATTCCGGGATCTGGCGGTAGATGGCGAAGACCCGCTCCCACTCGGCGGCCGAGAGCGGCGGCAGCGCGCCGGTCACCGGCGCCCACTCCATGATCGAGAGCCCGGATTCGGTGAGCCGCGTGATCGCGCCGATCACCGCCATGGCGAAGATCATGGCACAGCAGACCAGCAGCCAGATCGCGATGGCGCGGTCGTCGGCCGTGGCCGCCGGCGCGGCTCGGGAGGACGGGAAGGCAGTTACAGGCGCGGTCATGCGCCCGTTATCGCCAATTTCCGGGATGCGGGAAAGGCCTTCGGAACGGCGCCTGGCGGCTAGTCCGGTACCGTGCCGGCGTTGGAATTGAGAATGCCTTGCGCGCCCAGGCGGATCCGATCCCATATCCACAATTTTTTCATGGTTGAAGTTGTCCCGACTCAATCCCTACGTTTTAGGCTATAGAACACTATTCACCCGCAGGCGGCATGGAACGAAGGGACCGGTCCATGGCCTCGATCTTTGGATTGACCAGTTTCACCTGTTGAGGAGACGAAAAGCCATGGCGGAGCAAAGTTCGATCACCGGTGCCCAAGGCGACTACGCCCGGCCGGACGTTCGCTCGATCAACATTGCGGATATTCGGGACGCGTTGAGGTCAGGCCTCGACGACTTCAAGGCGATGCCGACACACTTGGCTTTTCTGTGTTTGATATATCCCATCGTCACACTCGTTTTTGCCCGGCTCTACGCCGGATACGAGGTGTTGCCACTGGTCTTCCCGCTACTTGCCGGCTACACCCTGATTGGCCCATTGGTCGCGATCGGCATGTACGAGCTAAGCCGGCGCCGCGAGCAAGGCTTGAACATCTCCCGGGTCCATGCGTTCGCCGTCTTCCGATTCCCGTCGTTCCGCTCCATCGCGATACTCGGCATCCTGCTGATGGTCATTTATTTCGTATGGTTGACCGTGGCGCAGACTATTTATCGGTTGAACTTTGGCGATACCGTGCCGGGATCGGTTGGCGAATTCGCCAGCCAGGTGTTCACCACCGGCGAAGGTTGGACACTGATTTTCGTAGGCACCTGGGCCGGCTTCCTATTCGCCGTCGTGGTGTTCGCGCTTAGCGTCATGTCGTTTCCGATGCTTCTGGATCGGAATGTCGGCGTCATAGTGGCGGTTCAGACGTCGGTCAGAGCGGTCGTCGCGAACCCGGTGACCATGGCGATATGGGGCTTTATCGTCGCCGCGCTTCTGTTCCTCGGCTCCCTGCCGTTTTTCGTCGGTCTCGCCGTCGCGCTGCCGGTGCTCGGCCATGCGACCTGGCATCTGTATCGCAAGGTCGTGGCGCACTGAAGCAGCGCGCCGCTCCGAATTTCCTTTTTCCGCGAGGCAATCGCCTCGCTTTGCCGCCGCGTACGCGGTAGCATCCCGGCGCACTGCCCCAGCGGACTGCCCCGGCGGACTGCCCCGGCGGACTGCCCCAACGGACTGCCCCAACGGACTGCCCCAACGGCCTGCCCCAACGGACTGCCCCAACGGACTGCCCCAACCGACTGCCCCAACGGACTGCCCCAACCGACTGCCTAGGAGATATTGGGATGTTGATTTCGCCAGCGTTGGCGCACGGGCTGGTTCACGCCGAAACCGCAGGCGGCGGCACCGCGCTGCTGATTATCCTGGCGATCATTGTCGGTATGTTGCTTGTCTTCCGGAGCCGGAAGAAGTGGCGTAAACGCAAACTGCAACGCGACGGCGGCGGTGAATAGCGGCGTCCCTGGGCACTTTGAGACGCCCGAATCCCCAGGCCGCCGCGCTCCCGGCCCCAGCCCTAGGGAGTAGGCTGTGGGGGCCGGGTCGAGTCTACCATAAGAAACACCCTACGATCCCAAAGCGAAGAACGTGCCTCGAGTGAAGTAGGTGTAGTCCGCTTCGAAGGTCATGAGGAGCACGAATATCAGCACCAACACCGGCGGAATCAGAATGGCATATACCAAGGCCAACCGTTCCCAGCGCATATGCATGAAGAAGGCCACGATCAAAGTGGCCTTCGCCGCCATGAAAATGAGGATCAGAGTCCACCTGGCATAGCTCTGAATGTGGAGGTAGTCGACCATATACGAAAAGGCACTGAGAACGAACAGCCATCCCCAAACCTTGAAATAGCCGCTAATCGGGTGCTGTTGTCCTTCTGCTTCCGCCATGTCCAACCCCTACCAGAGATAAAATACTGCAAAGATGAAGACCCACACCAGGTCGACGAAATGCCAGTACAGGCCCATGATTTCGACCGACTCGTAGTTCCCCTTCATGCTGGTGAAGAAGCCCGGTTCGGCGCGGTCGTACTCGCCCCGCCACACCTTTCGGGCGGTAATGATCAGGAACACTACGCCGACCGAGACGTGAAAGCCGTGGAAGCCCGTGATCATGAAAAATGTCGAACCGAACTGGGCCGCGCCGAAGGGGTTGCCCCAGGGACGAACGCCCTCGTCCACGATCAGCTTGGTCCACTCGAAGGCCTGCATGCCGACGAAAGAGGCGCCGAACGCCGCGGTCACCAGCATCAAGACCGCGGATTTCACGCGGTCCCTTTTGTAGCCGAACATGACCGCCATGGCCATCGTCCCGCTGCTGCTGATCAAGATGAACGTCATGATGGCGATCAGGA
>CAXMQD010000215.1:0-3379 GCA_964194965.1 uncultured Acidimicrobiia bacterium
CCCCTAGCGGTGGCGGCGGCCCGGCTGGGGATCCGTCCCGATGACCTGAGGATGCGTATTAATCGTGGGAAAATAAAAGGCTTTAAGCGGGGCGGCCGGCTGTTCGCGGTGCTCGAAGCAATCCCGGACGGCCCCCAGCGAACAGCGAACATCGAGACCGAACAACCGCCCTTCGACCCGTCCGAACAAGGGGACGATGCTCGAGATCGCGGCGCGGCACCAGAGTCCGGCGAGCCATCGATGCCGCTGGTGATCGAATTTCAAAAAGTGGAATTGAGCCGCCTGCTGCGCGACAATACGCGGCTCAACGACCGCCTCGATCAGATGATGGAGGAGCTGCGCCATCTTCGGGAGATGCAGCAGCGCGAGCAAGTGCTGCGCCAACAGGATCAAGCGCTGCGCCAGCGGGCACAGACCCTGATCGAACGCCTCACCGCGACGCCGCCGGCCGGTCCGGCTCCGTCGTCTGTGCGGGCGTCTGTGCGGGCGTCTGTGCGGGCGCCGGTCCCGCCCGGGGCCCCACCCGGCCCTGCGGCGGAACCCCAACTTGCGCCGGCGACTTCCGGCACCGGACCCTCAAATCCGGCGGCGCGGCCGGAGGGCGCGGTGCCGATGGAGGTTCCTGAGCCTACCGCCGCCGAGGCGGGGAGCACGGATCAACCCGCCGATTCGTCACGGAAGGAAGCCGCGTACGCGTACGATGTCGATACGCCGCTGCCGGGGCCGCAGACCGGGCTGCCACCGGGGCCACGGAACGAGTCTGACGTGTCCCCGGCCGGCGAGTCTCCGGAAGGCGCGCGCGGCGATAACGCCGAACTCGCCGATATGCTGAAGGATATCGGCGCCTCGCTGCGGGCTATGGATACCTCCGCGGTGGACGCGCGTACGGGACCCCCACCTGCCCCCCCACTGGCGCCCCCACTGGCGCCCCCACCGGCGCCCCCACCGGCGCCGGGGACCCGGCGGGCGCCCGGCGTCGTTGCCCGCCCGCCCGAGGATGACGAGGCCGGGCTTTTGGAAATACTCGGCCGCATGGGCCCCTCGTCGGAGGAACGCCGCACCGCCGCGCGCTTGATGAAGCGCCTGTTGAAGGGACGTACGGCGCGTCGCGGTGGCGAACCCGGCGGCGATGCGGACCGATAACGTGGCGCTGCGTTGCGCCGGCGGACTTGGTTCTGGCAGCGGACCCGCTATGATGGCCGGGAACGCTGCCGTTCCGGTCGCGCGGGCGATCTCTAAGGTTCAATATTTAGGACCTTTGGTATAACAGGCCCACGCTGGCGCCGGGCCAAGGATGGAGGTCACCGCTATGCATCGGATCGTCCACTACCTGATGATCTTTCTGATGATCCTATGGACCGCGCTCCTGATTGCCGACCTCGTTCAGGGTTTCCTCGGCGGCGGCGTCCTCGCCAGCGCCCCGGCCGATCAGACCCCGGTTCAGACCGCTCAGTGGACCTTTCAGGCCTTGCTGCCCGACCTCTGGAGTCCGGCCGCCCAGGCCCGGGCCATCGTATGGGGATTACCGATGACGGTGTTCGCGCTGATCACCGCCATCACCCAGCGATAACAGCGTGGGTCGGGCGGGCGTGGTGAATTACGGAAGCGCGGCGCTGGCGAGAATTCCATAAACCGCCAGACCGACCAGGACAACCACGGCGATCGAGACGCCTGATACCGCCCGGTCGGCGGCTCTTCGTTATTTGGTCAGAAATGGTTGCTAAATTGTCTCGACTTATGCGTTCCTGAAGGAGCGGGGGGGGGCCGGGTCATGGCGCACAAGGCGGAACATCTCAAGGACGACCTGATCGCCCGCGTCGCCGGGCGCCTGCGCGAGCGCTTGGAGGCGGGCCGCGTCGAAACCGCGGAACGCTTTCTGCACCAGTTCTATGCCAACGTGCCGCCGGACGACATTCTGAGCGAAAATCCGGACAACCTTTACGGCGCGGCGCTGGCCCTATGGAACCACGGACAGACTCGGCCTCCGGGGATCTGTAAAGTCCGGGTCTATAACCCAAGGCCCGAGGAACAGGGCTGGAAGTCGTCTCATACCATCGTCGAAATAATCAATGACGACATGCCGTTCCTAGTCGATTCGGTGACCGCGGCGCTTTCCCAACTCGGCCTGAAGATCTACCTGATCATCCACCCGATCGTCCGTGTGGTCCGTGGCGCCGACGGCGCGCTGACCGCGCTCTGCCAGAACGGCGAGGCGCGCAAGGGCGCGGCCGACGAATCTTTCATACATTTCCAGATCAGCGAGCAACCGTCCGATCGCGGCCGGGAGATCCGGGAGAAGCTGGTGGCCGTGCTGGCCGATGTCCGCGCCGCCGTCGAGGACTGGGCGGAAATGCGCGGGCAGCTAAGCAAGATCGTTGCGCGGCTCAAGAAATCACCGCCGCCGCTGCCGGAGGAGGAGATCGCCGAGGGTGTCGCATTCCTGGAATGGGTGAACGACGACCATTTCACGTTTCTCGGCTATCGGGAGTATGCCTTCGAGGGCGAAGGCTCGGCGGCGCTCGCCCAGGTTTTGCCGGAAAGCGGCTTGGGCGTGCTGCGCGATCAGAGCGTCTCGGTGGTCGACGGTCTGCGCAATCTCGGCGCCTTGCCGGCCGACGTTCAGGATTTCCTGAAGCAGCCCGAACTCCTGCGCTGCACGAAGTCCAATCGGCGCGCGACCGTGCACCGGCCGGTGCACATGGATACGGTCGCGGTCAAGCGCTTCGACGCCCAGGGCCAGGTCACTGGCGAGCGCCTGTTCCTCGGCTTGTTCACCTCGGTCGCTTATTCGCGACCGCCGAGTACCATTCCCTTATTGCGGCAAAAAATCGCGAACGTCTTTGAGCGCTCCGGATTCGAACCCAACAGCCACGACGGCAAGGCGCTGCTGCACACCCTGGAGACCTACCCCCGCGACGAGTTGTTCCAGATCGGCGAAGCCGAGTTATTGGACACCGCGATGGGGATACTGCACCTGCAGGAACGCCAGCGGATCGCGCTGTTCCTGCGCCGCGATCCCTTCGAGCGCTTCGTCTCCTGCTTGGTTTATGCTCCGCGCGACCGTTACGACACCGCGCTCCGCCTCAAGTTCCAGGACATCCTGACCGAGGCTTTGCACGGCCAGGTCGACGCCTATACCACCAACCTCGGCGATGCCGCGCTCGCGCGTCTGCACCTCATCATCCGCACCACCCGTGGCGAGATCCCCGAAATCGACATCTCGGAGATCGAGAGGCACCTGGTCGAGGCCGGCCGTTCTTGGGCCGACCTCCTGGAGCAGGCACTCATCGAGGATCGTGGCGAAGAGCGCGGCCTGCGGCTGCTGCGGCGCTACGCGCAGGCGTTTCCGGCCAGCTATCGGGAGCACTTCAACACCCAG
>CAXMQD010000216.1:0-4185 GCA_964194965.1 uncultured Acidimicrobiia bacterium
ACGCAGATCACGCCCTCGTGGCTCGCCTTGTGCGCCAGCCACGGCGGCCCGGTCAGATCGCCGATGGCATAAACGCCGGGCTCGCCAGTCGCCATCCAGGTATCGGTCACCACATGGGTTTTTTCGACCTGGATCTTGGTGCCTTCGAGGCCGATGTCCTCGACGTTGCCGACGATGCCGACCGCCGAGATCACGCGTTCGACGGTGAGCTCGCTCGATTTGCCGTCCTTTTCGAGGGTCGCGGTGACCCGGCCCTTGCCCTTCTCGAGGGACTTGACCGTGGCCCCGGTCAGGAGGGTCATGCCTTGTTTTTCGAAAGCCTTGTGGGCGAAGGCGGAAATTTCTTCGTCTTCGACCGGCAACACCCGGGGCAGCACCTCGACCACGGTGACCTCGGTGCCCAGGGTCCGGTAGAAACTCGCGAACTCGATGCCGATGGCGCCGGAGCCGATCACCAACAGCGATTTGGGCAGGGCCGCGGGGACCATGGCTTCCTTGTAGGTCCAGACCAGCTCGCCGTCGGCCTCTAGGCCCGGCAGCTGGCGCGCCCGGGCGCCGGTCGCCAGGATCACGTGTTTGGCGGTGACTTCGGCGACCGCCTTGCCGTCCTTCGCGACCTGAAGCTTGCGTTTCCCACCTGCTGTCCCGTCCAAGCGGCCGTGGCCGTCGAACACCGTGACCTTGTTTTTCTTCAGCAAATGTTTGACCCCACCGGTGAGACGCGCGGCCACCTTGCGCGAGCGCTGCACCACCTTCTTGAGGTCGATACCAACTTCCTTGACCGTCAGCCCGTAGTCCCCGGGATGCTGCAGATAGTGGTAGATCTCGGCGGTACGCAGCAGCGCCTTGGTCGGGATGCAGCCCCAGTTGAGACAGATGCCGCCCAAATGCTCGCGTTCGATGAGCGCGACCTTGCCGCCCAACTGCGCGGCCCGGATCGCGGCCACGTAGCCGCCCGGTCCGCCGCCCAGCACGATAAGGTCGAATTCGGTCTCGGCCATGGTTTCCCTCCCCGGGCTTATAGCAGCATCGCCGGCGGGTATTCGATCAGCTTTTGGAAGGCGGCCAAAAACTCGGCGCCGAGGGCGCCATCAACGACCCGGTGATCGACCGAGAGCGTGCAGCTCATGACGGTTGCGATGGCGAGCGCGCCGTCCTTGACCACCGGGCGCTGCTGGCCGGCGCCGATCGCCAGGATGCAGCCCTGGGGCGGGTTGATGATGGCGGCGAAATCCTTGACCCCGAACATGCCCAGGTTCGAGACCGAGAAGGTCCCGCCCTGGTACTCCTCGGGCTTGAGCTTGCCCTCGCGGGCACGCCCCGCCAGATCCTTCATCTCAGCCGAGATCGTGGCCAGGCCCTTGGTCTCGGCGGCCTTGACGATGGGCGTGATCAGCCCGCCTGGGGTCGCCACCGCGACCGAGACATCGGCGTGTTGGTAGAGCAGAATTCCACTCGGGTCGAAGGATGCGTTGGCACCGGGCACCTGCTTGAGGGCGAGTGCCGCGGCGCGGATCACGAAGTCGTTGACCGAGATCTTAGTATCCTCGAAGCGACCGTTCAGTTCCTTGCGGACCTCGAGCAACTTGTCGATTTCGCAGTCGGCGGTCAGGTAGAAGTGCGGCACGGTCTGCTTGGCCTCGGTGAGCCGGCGCGCGATGATTTTGCGCATGCCGCTCAACGGCTGCAGCTCGTAGGCCATGCCCAGCATGTCCGCCAGTTGTGCCGCCGAAGGGCCAGCGGCCGTGGGTGTGGCCGTGGGTGTGGCCGTGGGCGCTGCGGCTGCGACCGCGGGCGCCGCAACGGCGGCGGCCGCGCCACCGGTCAGCGCCGCTTCAATATCCCGCTTGATGATCCGGCCCTGGGGCCCGCTGCCCCGGAGGTTCGCCAGGTCGAGGCCCGCCTGGCGCGCCATGCGTTTCGCCAGCGGCGAGGCGGCGATCCGATCGCCCGCGGCCGCTGGAGATGCCGCGGCGGGTGCGGGCGCCGGAACGAGTGCGGGCGCGGCCGGTGGTGACGCGGCGGCCGGTGGTGGCGCGGCGGGTGTAGCGGGTGTGGCGACAGGATCGGGCGCAGTGGCGGCCGGCGGCGCCGCGGCCATGGCGGACTCGTCCTCGCCCTCCTCCAGCAGCACCGCGATCGGCGCGTTGACCGCAACGCCCTCGGTGCCTTCGGCGACCAGCAGCTTGCCGACGCGGCCCTCGTCGACCGCTTCGACCTCCATGGTCGCCTTGTCGGTCTCGATCTCCGCCAAGATGTCGCCGGAGCCGACCGCGTCGCCCTCCTTGACGTGCCACTTGAGCAGGGTGCCCTCGGTCATGGTTGGCGACAGCGCGGGCATCAGGATGTTGATGGGCATGTGGTATTCCCCGCCGCTTAGTCTGCGTAACAAACTTGTTTGACCGCTGCCACAATGGTCTCGGCCCGCGGCAAGGCGAGCCGTTCCAAATTGGCGGCGTAGGGCAAAGGCACGTCGACGCCGCTAACCCGTTGGACCGGCGCATCGAGCCAGTCGAAGGCGGTCTCCTGGGCGAGTGCCGCCAGCTCGGCGCCGATACCGGCGGCCGGCCAACCCTCTTCGACCGCGACCAAGCGATTGGTCTTCTTGATCGACGCGGTCAGGGTCGCGGCGTCGAGCGGGCGCAGGCTGCGCAGGTCGATGACTTCGGCCTCGATGCCCTCGGCCGCCAGCGTCTCGGCCGCTTCCAGCGCCTTGCCGACCATGATCGAGAAGGCGGCGATGGTGACGTCGGTGCCGGCGCGCACCACCTTGGCCTTGCCGATCGGCACGGTCCAGTCGTCGTCTTCGGGCACCTCGAAAGACTGGCCGTAGAGGATCTCGTTCTCCAGGAAGATCACCGGGTTGGGATCTCGGATCGCGGACTTGAGCAGGCCCTTGGCATCGGCCGCGGACCAGGGCGCAACCACCTTGAGGCCGGGCACGTGGGCGTACCAGCTGGCGTAACACTGGGAGTGCTGGGCGGCGACGCGCGCGGCCGCGCCGTTGGGACCGCGAAACACGATCTGCGCGCCGATCTGACCGCCCGACATGTATCGGGACTTGGCCGCCGAATTGATGATTTGGTCGATCGCCTGCATGGCGAAGTTAAAGGTCATGAATTCGACGATCGGCTTGAGGCCCGAAAACGCGGCGCCGACGCCGATGCCGGCGAAGCCGTGCTCGGTAATCGGCGTATCGATCACGCGTTTGGCGCCGAACTCGTCGAGCAGGCCCTGGCTGACCTTGTAGGCGCCCTGGTACTCGGCGACTTCCTCGCCCATGAGAAAGACGTTCGGATCGCGGCGCATTTCCTCGGCCATGGCATCGCGCAGCGCCTCGCGCACCGTGAGCGTCACCGTCGGGCCACTCCATTCCGGCTCGGCGGCGGTCTCGGCCACCACCGCCGGGGGCGCGGCAGGCGCGGGCGCGGGTGCCGCCGGCGCGGCTTCGAGCACGACCGCCGGTGCGGCCCCCAGGGCGTCCCCGAGGGCGGCTTCATCCTCGCCCTCTTCCAGAAGCAACGCGATCGGCGTGTTGACCGGCACGCCCTCGGCACCTTCGGCCACCAGGTGGCGGCCCATGACACCCTCGTCGACCGCCTCGACCTCCATGGTCGCCTTGTCGGTCTCGATTTCGGCGATCAGATCGCCGGCGCTCACGGTTTCGCCCGCCTGCTTGAGCCAGCGCGCGAGAGTGCCCTCGGTCATGGTCGGCGACAGCGCCGGCATTAGAATCTGTATCGGCATGGTCTGGAAATCTCCCCGGGCGCGCGCCGATCAGGCGAAAACGTCGGTGTAGAGCTCGGACGGTTCCGGCTCGGGACTTTCCTGGGCGAAGTCGGCGGCCGCGGAGACCTCCTCCTTGACGTTCCCGTCGATGGCCTTGAGCGCAGTCTCCGCGACGATCCCGCGTTCGAGCAGGGCGGCGCGCAGGCGCTCGATCGGGTCGCGTTCCTGACGGGTTTTCTGGACCTCTTCCCGGGAACGGTATTTGGCGGGATCCGACATCGAATGGCCGCGATAGCGATAAGTCATCATCTCCAGAATGTAGGGGCCCTTGCCGGCGCGCGCGTGGGCCGCGGCCTTGGCGCCGGCCTCCTTGACCGCCAGCACGTCCATGCCGTCGACCTGGCTGCCCGAGATGCCATAGGCCTGGCCGCGATGATAGAGATCCGTGCGCGCGGA
>CAXMQD010000217.1:0-6227 GCA_964194965.1 uncultured Acidimicrobiia bacterium
CGCCCGTCGGCCAGCACCACGGTCAGGCCGAGCACGTTCTCGCGCATGGTCCCGTAGCGCACCGCGTTGGTGCCCGAGGCGCGGGTCGCGGCCATGCCGCCGATGGAGGCGTCGGCGCCGGGATCGATCGGGAAAAACAGCCCGGTGTCGCGCAAGTAAGTGTTGAGCTGCTTGCGGGTGACCCCGGCCTGGACCTGGCAGTCCAGGTCCTCGGGGTTGACCTCGAGCACCGCGTTCATGCGGCCCATGTCGATGGAGATGCCGCCGTGCAGCGCCGCCACCTGGCCCTCGAGCGAGGTGCCGGTGCCGAACGGGATCACCGGGCGGCCGTGGCGAGCGCAGACTTTGACGATCTCCGCCACCTCCTCGGTGGTCTCGGCGAAGGCGACCGCGTCCGGCGGATGGGTGGCGTGATAGGATTCGTCGTGGCCGTGCTGCTCGCGCACGGAGTCCGAGGTCGAGAGCCGCGCCCCCAATAGCGCGCGTAGCTCTTCCACCACGGGGTCGCCAGGGGTGGTTTCGGCGGGTTTGGCGATTTCGCTGCTCACGTTGGCTATTCTCCGGGCGCAACCATACCAGCATTAGGCTGGCGAAACACGGGCTGGGGAATGGGGTTATTCGCACCGCCCGGGACCGACCTAGCCTCAGCCGCCCAGGAATATGCGTTTGACATCCTCGCTCGCGAGCAGCTCCTCGGCCGTCCCCTCGATCGCCAGGCGGCCGCCTTCGAGGATATAGCCCCGGTCGGCGATGGAGAGCGCCGTCTGCACGTTCTGCTCGATGAACAGGATACTGACGCCGGTCTCGTTGATTTGCCGCAGGATCCGCATCATGTCCTCGGCCACCGCCGGCGACAACCCCAGCAGCGGCTCGTCGACCAGCAACAGCTCGGGCCGCGCCATGAGGCCGCGCCCGAGCGCCAGCATCTGCTGTTCGCCGCCGCTCAACGAATGCGCCAGCTGGCTCTCGCGTTCCTCAAGCTTGGGGAACAGCTCGAAGACGAATTGGAGGGTTTGGGCCCGCGCGTCGCGGGCGCTCGGATTGTACCCGCCCAGCCACAGGTTCTGGCGCACCGAGAGATAGGGAAAAACGCGCCGGCGCTCCATGATATGGGCGAGCCGGCGGCGCACGATCTCGTAAGGCGGGAGGCCGTCGATGCGCTCGCCCTTGAAGACGATCCGCCCGGCTGTGGAGCGGCGCAGCCCGGAGATGGTGTTGAGCACCGTACTTTTGCCGGCGCCGTTGGGGCCGAGGACGCTGACGATCTCGCCCCGAGCCACGTGCAGCGAGACGCCCCAGATCACCTGGAAGTCGCCGTAAGCGACCTCGAGTTCGGCGACTTCAAGCATAGGCGGTGCCCAGGTAGGATTCGATGATGCGCGGATTGGCCTGGATCTCCTCCGGCGTCCCCTGCGCGATCTTGGCGCCCAGATGCAAGGCCACGACCCGGTCGGCGAGGGCCATCAGCACCTGCATGTTGTGCTCGATGACGATGAGGGTGAGGCCGACGCCGCGCAGGCGCTCGATAAGCGCGATAAGGCCGGGGATGCTGCGCTGGTCGACGCCGCCGGTGACCTCGTCGAGCAGCAGCAGCCGCGGCCGGGTCGCCATGGCGCGGGCCAGTTCCAGGCGCTTGCGCTGGCCGGTACTGAGGGTGCCGGCGTGCGCCCGCCGTTTTTCCAGCAGACCGACGAAGTTGAGCGTCTCCAGCGCGTGGTCCCGGGCCTTCGACATGTTGGCCGTATGTTGCATGATCCCGACCATGACGTTTTCCTCGACCGTCATCTTCTCGAAAGGCTTGAGCTTCTGGAAGGTGCGGCCGACGCCGAGACGGTTGATCTGGTCCGGCCTGAGGCCGAGAAGCGAGCGCCCCTCGAAACGGACGTCGCCTTCATCGGGCGCCTGAGAACCGGCGATCAGGTCGAACAGCGTCGACTTCCCGGCGCCGTTGGGCCCGATCAGCCCGAGGATCTCGCCCTCGGCCACGTCGAAGGAAATGTCGTTGTTGGCGACCAGCCCGCCGAACCGCTTGGTGAGGTTCGCGACCTCAAGCATGGGACCCGCGCCCGGTGATCTTGTCCACCAATCCGATGAGCCCGCGCGGATAGAAAATGGAGATCAGCAGGATGAGGGCGCCATAGACCATCAGGTCCTCGGCGCCGCCCGAACCGCCGAAGTAGATGCGGGTCGCCTCCGAGAGCGGGAACAGGACCGCGGCCCCGATAATCGGCCCCCACAGCGTGCCGACGCCGCCCAGCATGGTCATCAACACCACCAGGATCGAGAGGATAAGCGGGAACACGGTCTCGGGGTCGATCACCAGGATGTACTGGGTGAATAGGCTTCCGGCCACGGAGGTGAAGGCCGCCGATACCATGATGGCGACCAGCTTGTAGCGGGTCACGTCGATGCCGAGGCTGCTCGCGGCCTCGGGCTCTTCGCGGATGGCGCGGAAATAAAGCCCGCTGCGCGAGTGCGTCAGCCAGTATACGCAGAGACTCGCCAACACCAAGAACCCGAGCCCGATGTAGTAGTAGGGGAGCTTGCTATCGTGAAACTGGAAGGCGAACCACGGCGCCTCCCGTTCGATCGGTATCCAGATGCCGGTGGCGCCGCCGACGTACTCCCAATTGATGAACACCGTCTGTGCGATCTCGCCGATGACCAGGGTGGCGATGGCGAAGTAATGGCCCTTGAGCCGGAAAGTCGGCAACCCGATGAGCAGCGCCACCGCCATGGAGACGACGACGCCAACCGCCATGCCCAACCACGGCGAAACGCCGAAGTTGCTGAACAGGAACGCCGCGCTGTAGGCGCCGATGCCGAAGAAGACGGCCTGACCGAGCGAAATCTGCCCGCAGTAGCCGGCGAGCACGTTCCAACCCTGCGCCATCAGCGCGTAAATGAAGATCATGATCAGGACGTGCTGCTGGTACGGCTGGTCGAAGACCAACGGATAGGCGAGCAGGAACGCCCCAACGACGCCGCCCAAGATCCATTGTGCCCGGCCCGGCGGCGCGCGCAGGGGCTCGGCCCGGGCCGCGGCCAGCGCCGGGTCGTCGGGGGTCTCGGCGGGGGTCTCGGTGAGAACGCCGGGCGCGGCCATCAGTATCTCCCGAACAGGCCCTTGGGCCGCACCAGGACGATTCCCAGGTACATGACAAAAATGATGACGTACTTGTACGCCGGGTCGATGAGCAGCCCGCCAAGGGCCTCGACAAGTCCGATGAGCACCCCGGCCACCAGCGCGCCGATCAAGCTGCCGAAGCCGCCCATGGCCACGGCGACGTAAGCGATCAGGGCGAAGATCAGCCCGACCTCGGGGAAAATGAAATAATAGCTGGTGAGCAGCACGCCGGCGACGGCCACACACGCCGAGCCGATGCCCCAGCCGAGTGCATACATCCGGTCGGGCTGGATGCCCATGAGCGAGGCCGCCTCGCGGTCCTGGGCCGTCGCCTGCAGCGCCATGCCGGTCTCGGTGCGGCTGATGAACAGATAGAGGAACGCGAACGCGAGGATACAACCGAAGCTGGCGACGAGCTGCGGTACGCCGATAAAAATGCCCATCACCTCGATCCGGCCGGCGACGATCGGATCGGGAATGGTGCGGAAGTCGGGCGACCACAGGAACTGGGCGAGACTGCGCAGGAAAATAGCGAGACCGAAGGTCGCCGTGATCTGCACCATCATGGGCGCGTCAAGGATGTGGCGGATGATGCCGTAGTGGGTCGCCACCCCAAGCCCGAACAGCAGCGCAACGCAGACCGGGATCGCAAACAGGGGATCGAGGCCGAAGAACGTGTAGAGCCAGAACGCGGCGTACATACTCAGCATCATGAATTCGCCGTGGGCGAAGTTGACGATCTCCATGAGCCCGAAAATAAGGCTGAGCCCGGCCGCCACCAGGGCGTAGATGAAACCCATCAGGAGGCCACTGACGATGGTTTGAAGGACGATCTCGGTCGTCATGCCATCCCTGCCGCGGCTATGGTGGGTACAAAAACCGGCTTCTGACCCGCCGGGCGGCAGCTTGTTGACGCCGCGCCCCGATCCCGGCCCCCCGATCCTGCCGCCGCCATCTTACCGAGCGGCGCGCATTTGTCCACTTCGGCCCGAAACCCGCGGAACCCGCGGCGCGCGCGGCGCCACCATAAGAAGTTCCAACCGGCGGGAAGAGCCGCTACACTGCTCGGTGGTAGGTCCGGCCCCGTGGCCGGTCACCGAACGCGCGGTGAACCGCGCGATCCAAGAATGTGCTCGCGGCGCAAAGACAGCCGAAGATCGAGCAGCCAAGAACACAGGGAGACCGACATGAGATCGCTCAGAACCATATTGACGACCGCCGTCGCGGTGGCAGGTTTGGCCTGCGTGGGTTTCGCGGCGACTGTCCAGGCCCAAACCAACGAGGTGCGCATCGGCGTCCTCTACCCATTGACCGGCTCGGTGGCGAAAGCCGGGAATGACGTGTTGGCCGCGGCCAAAATGGCCGCCGACATCGTCAACAACAAACACGACCTCGACCTGCCACTGGCCAGAACGGAAGGGCTGCCCAATCTGGGCGGCGCCAAGATCAAACTCGTCATCTCCGATCACCAGGGCAAGCCGGAGATCGGTCGCGGCGAGGCCGAGCGCCTGATCACCAGCGAAAACGTGGTGGCGCTTTTCGGGGCGTATCACTCGAGCGTCTCGGCCGCCGCCAGCAACGTCGCAGAGCGCATGCAGATTCCCTATCTGACGGGTGAATCTTCGTCGCCGAAACTGCACCAGCGCGGGTTCAAGTGGTTCTTCCGCACCGGCCCACACGACGGCCACTACACCAAGACCATGTTCGACTTCATGCGCGACTTCGCGGCCAAGAAGGGCATCACTCTCAAGACCGTGGCGATCCTGCACGAAGACACTCAGTTCGGCGTCGATAGCGCGCGGGTCCAGGAGCAGCTTGCCAAGGAAGCGGGCATGGAGGTCGTCGCCAAGATCGCGTACCGGGCCAAGTCCACGTCGCTCACGGCCGAGATCCAGAAGCTGAAATCGGTGAACGCGGATGTGTTCCTGCCGACCTCGTATACGCCGGATGCGCTCTTGACCATTCGCTCGTCGAAGGAGCTGGACTACACGCCCCAACTGTTCATCGCTCAGAACGCCGGCTACAACGACCCGACGTTCCGGGAGACCATGGGCAAGGATGCCGAGGGCATCATCTCGCGCTCGCCCTTCTCCATGGACATGGCCACCAAAATTCCGATCATCAAAGATCTGAACGAGCTCTATAAGAAGCACTCGGGCGGCACCGATATTTACGATCCGCCGATCCGCAGCTTCGTCGGCGCCCTGGTCCTGATGGATGCCATCAATCGGGCCGGCTCCACGGATCCGGAGAAAATCCGGCAGGCGCTAGTCGATACCAACATGCCGGCGGATCAGATCCCGATGCCGTGGCAGAACATCCAGTTCGGCCCCGACGGGCAGAACAACGGTGTCGGCACGGCGCTGATCCAAATTCAGGATGGCGAATACTACTCCATCTATCCCTTCGACGTGGCCGCGCGCGAGGTTATCTACCCGTTCCCCAAGTGGAGCGAGCGCTAAACCGGCACGCGTTGGTTACGGAGACTCGGGGACCCGCGAGGGTCCCCGCTTTCTTTTTTCGTTCGTAACGGGCCTTGGGGCGGCGTTTTGCCGTCCCTATGATGCGCGAAACCGACGCCCGCCGGGCGCGCCAAGAAAACCAGCGGAGGCATGCCATGGCGCGGGACCCGAGATACGACATTCTGTTCGAGCCGGTCCGGATCGGACCGGTGACCACCAAGAACCGTTTCTATCAGGTGCCGCACTGCAACGGCATGGGCCACCGCCTGCCGCGTTCCACCGCCGCCATGCGCGGGGTCAAGGCCGAGGGCGGCTGGGGCGTGATCTGCACCGAGGAATGCGAGATTCACCCGAGCGGCGATGTCTGGCCGGCCGCCGAGGCGCGGCTCTGGGACGACCGCGACATCCCGGCACTCGCGCTCATGGTCGAGGCGGTGCACGAACACGGCGCGCTGGCCGGGCTGGAATTGACCCACAACGGCGCCTCGGCGGCCAATCGCTATAGCCGCGAGGTGCCCATGGGTCCGGGCCACGAGCGCACCATGAACTTCGACCCGGTCCAAGCCCGCGCCATGGACAAGCAGGACATCCGCGACTACCGGCGCTGGCACAAGGCGGCCGCGCTGCGCGGCAAGAAG
>CAXMQD010000218.1:0-1723 GCA_964194965.1 uncultured Acidimicrobiia bacterium
AAGTGCATGCCCGTCGTATTGAACCAAACGAAGAAGGGCTGATCGTTCTTGTGCGCCTCGTCAATAAAACGCAGGGCGTGCCCGGCAACTTCTTCGTCGACAGTTTCCATCCGCTTTTTGGTGAGCGGTCCGGTATCCTCGATTTTCTGCCCACCTTTTCCGTCGGCATAGCAGTGCAACACGCCACGCGGTCCATATTTTTCTTTGAATTTCGGATCCTTCGGATAGTCTGGATCTTCGGGTTCTTCTTCTGCATTCAGATGATAGAGGTTGCCGAAAAATTCATCGAAGCCATGCGCCGTCGGCAACATTTCATCCTTGTCGCCAAAATGATTTTTGCCGAACTGTCCGGTCGCGTAACCCAGCGGCTTGAGTAACTCGGCAATCGTTGGATCTTCAGCCGGCATGCCCTGGTCGGCGCCGGGCATTCCAACTTTGGTCAGCCCTGTACGAAGAGGATTTTGACCCGTTATGAACGCCGCGCGCCCGGCTGTGCAGCTTTGCTGACCATAGTAATCGGTGAAAGCGGCACCCTCATTTGCGACCCTATCAATATTAGGGGTTCTATACCCCATTTGACCGCGGCTGTTGTAGCTGATGTTCCACCAGCCAATATCGTCGCCCCACAAAATAAGGATGTTCGGTTTCTTTTTCGCCATTGTTTGTTTTCCCCTGATTGAACAACTCGACAAGGCTGATGAGCCGATTCACGCGATTCCAGCACGTATGCCATTACATTAAATGATGGTCCAGCAATTGCAACTGTCATTCGAGCAAGCCCCCTGGACGCTTCGATTGTGGCTTCAAATGGCGTGGCCCAAAACCCAATTTCTTGGCAAAAGGGCGCCCTGAATTGCTTTAAGCATCCGGGTCCAGGCGCATGAGGTAGCGGCCGCCGGGGCCCGCGACGATGACCGCAACCGGCCGCTTGGCCGCGGTCAGCCAGCAGCCCCGCGCAGTGACCCCGGCCGCACATTCCTCGATCATTACGGATGTCAGGACAAGGTCGCCAACCGAGACCGAAGGGCCGCGCCGGAGCCGGCGACGCGCGATACTTAGCGGCGGGCGAAGAGCCATCGGCGCACCTCGGGTGAAAGAGCGAAGCTGACCATTGCTGGCACCAGCGCTATGGGCACGAAGCGGATTTCGCCCTCGCCAGCACCCTCGAGCGTGGGGCCCGTGAAGTCGGGCGTGAAGATGACGCGCGTCCGCGGCAGCGCGTTTGCCAGCACCACGATGGGCGCCGCGAATCCGGCGAATTCTCCGGTCGCGGCGGGATCGGTGGTCCCGATGGAGAGGTCGAGTTCCGCGCGACGGATGCGCACGCGACCCAGGAGTTCGCCGAGGAGGCGGAAGCCGCGCCGGACGATGGTCGGGTGAGGTAGCCGTGCGCCCCGTTTTTCCGTTCGCTTCTTCGGCTTCTCCGGCGCGGCGGACTCCTGGGAGCCCATTTCCCGCCGCACCCGGACGACGCCGAAAAGCCAGGCGACTCGGAGCGTAAGGCGCGTGCGCGCGCCCAGATCGAGCTGTGCCACAACATCGACTGGCACGGCGAGCGCCGCCAGGGTGAACCCGATCAGCCCCAACACGGTCCAGAGCAGGCCCTCGAGCATTCTGCCGCTCCCGGAGCGCTAGGCCCCGGCCTTCCCGGCCTCGCCTTCCGGTTTGCGCGCGCGCTCGACCACTTTACCGACGGCTTCGCTGAGCGTCTCGACGATCGTGG
>CAXMQD010000219.1:0-6835 GCA_964194965.1 uncultured Acidimicrobiia bacterium
GCCGAGGAAACCATGAAGCTGGGCGGCACCTTCATCCGCGAGCTGACCCTCGAGCGCGGCGGCGAGCCGGCCCATGCCTGCATGCCGGGCTGCATGATTCAGTGCTCGAACGTCTACGTCGACGAAAACGGCGAGGAAATAGTCTCGCCGCTGGAATACGAGACCCTGGGCCTGATGGGCAGCAACTGCGGGCTGACCGATCCGGACGACGTCGCCCGGCTCAATTTCGAGGCCAATGATCTGGGCGTCGACACCATCGAGATCGGCGCCACCCTGGGCGTGCTGATGGAGGCCGGCCAAGGCGCGTTTGGCGACGTGACCTTCATGCACCAGGCGCTCGACGATATCCGCGCCGGCAACGAACGCGGCCGCCTGCTAGCTCAGGGCACCGCCCGGGTCGGCGCCCATTTCAAAGTCGCCCGCGTGCCGGTCATCAAGGGCCAGGGCATCAGTGCCTACGACCCCCGGGTCATCGAGGTGACAGGAATTTCGATGATGCTGACGGCGCAGGGCGCCGACCACACCGTGGGCAACCTGCCGGCCTTCAAGTGCACCGACAAGACCACCGCGGAGCTGGTCGAGGTCAGCCTGGAATCCCAGACCCAATGCGCGGCGGCGGATTCGCTCGGTCTCTGCATCTTTGGACGCTCGGTCACCAACGTCCACTTGGAACTCATCGTGACCGCGCTCAATGACGCCCAGGGCACCGACTTCGAGACCTCCTTCTACATGGATCTGGGCCGGGAGGTGCTGAAGATGGAGTGGGAGTTCAACCGCCAGGCCGGCTTCACCGAGGCCGACGACGAGCTGCCGGCGTTCTTCTACGACGAGGCGCTCGCCCCGAGCGGCAAGACCCAGCGCCACGACGCCGCCGCGGTGAACAAGCACCTGAGCGAACTGCTCGGCGGCCCAAAATTCGGTGAGGCTTCGACTTCTTGACGGGTTCCGCCAACGCGGAACACGCACCGGCCCGCACCCCCGCCCGGCCACCCATGGCATCATGATTGGGGTGGCCGGGCGGGGGTGCGGGCCAGTGCGGGCTGCTCGTAAGACTCACCCACCTAATCCGCAAAGCCGGCCAGCGCGCGGACCTCGGCGGGGGACTTGCCGGTTTCGCGTAGCGTCCTGATAGATGCCGCGTCACTGCGCTTGGCCAGGCGTTCGCCATCGGGGCCGGCGATCAGCGCGTGGTGGTGCCACTCGGGCACCGGCAGGCCTAGAAGCGCTTGGAGCAGGCGGTGGACGTGGCTGGCGTGGAACAGGTCGGCGCCGCGGATCACCAGCGTCACCCCTTGCAGCGCGTCGTCGAGGGTCACCGACAGGTGGTAGGAGGTCGCGACCTCCTTGCGCGCCAGCACCACGTCGCCGAGCGATAGCGGCTCGGCCGCGATCTCGCCCACGCCCCGGTCGGTCCAGGTCAACGGTCCAGCGCGCGCCGATGCCGCCGCCATGTCCAGGCGCAGCGCATAGGCCGTGCCCGCCGCGATGCGCTCCTGGCGCGCGTCTTCGCTCATGCTTCGGCAAGTGCCCGGATAGATCGGCCCCTCGGGCCCGTGGGGCGCCTGGGTCGCGCCGGCGATCTCGGCCCGGATTTCCTTGCGCGTGCAGAAACAGGGATAGAGCAGGCCGAGCCGGTCCAGGCGGTCAAGCGCGTCCGCGTAGTCGGCCATGTGTTCGGACTGGCGCCGGACCGGCGCCTCCCAGTCGAGGCCGAGCCAGGTCAGGTCCTCGAAGATCGCGGCCTCGAATTCGGGCCGGCAGCGGGCCAAGTCGACGTCGTCGATGCGCAGCAGGAAGCGCCCGCCGACAGCCGCCGCCGCGCGCCAGCCGAAGATCGCCGAATGGGCGTGGCCGAGATGCAGGTAGCCGGTCGGCGAGGGCGCGAAGCGGGTGACGATTGCGGCGGCGGCGGCGGTCATTCCCGAATCAGACCGCGTTTCGCCGCGCCGGCGCCGTGCGCGGCGAAACGCGCGAAACGGAAGTCCCCGATGTCCAGCGAAGCCTTTTCGTCGGCGATCACCTCGGCCATCAGCCGGCCGGTGATCGGGCCCATGCCGAAGCCGTGGCCGCTGAAACCGGTCGCGACCACCAGGCCGTCGACGCCGGGCAGCGGGCCGAACACCGGCAGTTCGTCCGGCGTCACCTCGATGATCCCGGCCCAAGCGGTGACCATTTCGATATCGGCGAACTCCGGGAAGGTGGCGCGGAACGCGGCCAGGCAATGCGTCACCGTGCGTTGGTTCGGCGCCGGGTCGAGCACCCGGTCGCGCCGCAACTGGCGGCCCAGGTGCGCGCCGTCCAGATGGACCCGCAGGTCGTCGAAGAAGTGGCGCCCCAAGCCCAGGCTGGTGTGGCTCTTGCTGTTTTTGAAGGTCTGCCGAAAGGCCATGAAATGGCGCAAGGAGTCGACCCCGATCTGATGATCGACCCGGGAGCCGCCGCCGACGTTGAAGCTGCCGTCACGGCGCTGACGCAGGCCGAACTGCGGGGACCAGACACCCAATCCGGTTTTCTCTGGCACCGCGGCGGTGCGCAGCACGGTAGAGCGCACGCGCAGTTGCGGCAAGTCGAGGCCGAGCTTACGCAGCAGGCGCGCGCTCCAGACGCCGGCGGCGAGCAGCACGGTCTGGCACCGCACCTCGCCCAGTTCCGTGCGCAAGCCCGTGACCTTGCCGCCGGCGGTTTCGACGCCATCGACCACACTGCCCGTGTGAAACACCGCGCCCAGGCGCTCGGCGGCGCGTGCGAAAGCAACGGTCGATTTGACCGGATCGGCATGACCGTCGCTCGGCGTAAGCAGCCCGCCGGCCCACGCCCGCGCCATGCCGGGCAGCAGCTCGGCTGCCTCGGCGCGCGTGACCTTCCGGCTGTCGAGCTGGTAGGGCTTGACGTGGTCGAGCCAGGCTTCGTACTTGGCCATACCGGCGTCGTCTTCGGCCAGGTAGAGCACGCCGCCCTGGCGCCACTCGATGTCGGCCTGAAGCTCCGCCTCCAGCCCCCGCCACATGCGGTTGCAGGCCATCATCAGGGGGATTTCCACCGGGTCGCGGCCCTGCTGGCGCACGAAGCCCCAGTTGCGCCCGGACTGCTCGCCGGCGATCCGCCCCTTCTCGAACAGCACCACCGAAAGCCCGCGCTTGGCCAGGTAATAGGCCGAAGCGCAGCCGGCGATGCCGCCGCCGACAATGGCCACGTCGTAGGTTGATGGAGTGGTCAAGGCCTCGCACGCTCCCCGAATTGCGGTAAAGCCCGTTGTATCAGGCGCGGGGCGGCGCGGGAAAGTCTGGCGTGGGTCGCGACTATCAGGTTGACTGGTGGCGATGGATGCGGCTCCCCGACCCGATGAGACTCTGCGCCCGGCGCTCGAAGCGCTGGCGGCCCGCGATGCCGATATCGCGCGCCACTATGCTCACTGCGGCCTGCCGCCCGAGCGCCGGCAGCCGGCGGGCTTCGCGGGGCTGGCGCGGATCATCGCGGCCCAGCAGGTCTCGGCCGCCTCCGCCGGCGCGATCATCGGACGGCTCGAGTCCGCGCTGCGGCCGTGCACGCCCGAGGGTTTTCTCGATCTCGACGAAACGGCGCTGCGCGCCATCGGACTGAGCCGCCCGAAGATGCGCTACTGCCGGGCGCTTGCCGAGGATATCCTGGCCGGGCGAATAGATTTGGACGGGCTCGCGGGCCTCGATGACGAAGCCGCGATCGAACATCTGATGCGGGCCAAGGGCATTGGGGTCTGGAGCGCCGAGGTCTATCTGTTGTTCGCGCTGCGCCGGCCGGACGTTTGGCCGGCCGATGACTTGGCGGTGCAAGTCGCGGTGCAGCGGGTCAAGGCCCTGGACGAACGCCCGGACCGCGCCGAGATGCGGGCACTGGCCGAGCCCTGGCGGCCGCACCGCAGCGCCGCCGCGCGCTTCATGTGGCACTGCTACCGTCATCCCGGATTGCCGGAAGGTGAGGTGCCGGCGATGCAAGAGAATCGAACTGTGAGGAAAAGGCACGCATGAACACCGCACTCGATCTCGACGGCCCGCGCTTCGGCCCGGCCCAGGCCGCGGACGGGAAGCCGAAGGAACTGATCGTCCTGCTCCACGGCCTAGGCGCCGACGGCAACGACCTGATCTCGCTCGCGCCGCTGTTCGGCCAGATTCTGCCCGAGGCCGCCTTCGTCTCGCCGAATGCGCCTTTTCCCTGTGATATGGCGCCCATGGGCCGACAGTGGTTCAGCTTTCAGAACCGCGAGCCCGCGGCGGTCTTGGAGGGCGCGCGCGCCGCCGCCGGCCCCCTCGACGCATTCATTGATGCCGAGCTCGAACGCGCGGGATTGTCCGACGACCGGCTCGCGCTGCTCGGTTTCTCCCAGGGCACCATGATCGCGCTCCATACCGCGATCCGGCGGCCACGGCCGTGCGCGGCGGTAGTCGGCTATTCCGGCGCGTTGATCGGCCCGGAGTTGTTGGCGGAAGAAGTCGCGAGCCGGCCGCCGGTGCTGCTGGTGCACGGCGACGCCGACGAAGTAGTGCCGTTCCAGTCCCTGGCGGCGGCCGAGCAGGCCTTGCGCGCCGCGGGTTTCCTGGTTCGCGGCGAGGCGCGCCCGGGCTTGGGCCACGGCATCGACGAAGCCGGCCTGAAACTGGGCGCCACCATGCTCAAGCAGAGCCTCTATCCCGATGAAGTGGGGCAAGAGGCGGGGGATACCGGCCGCTAAACGCGCTTCTCCGGACGCTTCCGAGCGCGGTTCTTGGCTCGAACATCCAGGCCGAAAAAATGCCTAGGCCTTGTGATTTGCGCCTTGGTCGCGTATCAAGGTGCAGTCGGTTGGATCGCCTTGGCGAGGTTTCGCCGGGGCTGGGCGAACCGCAAGCGAGAAAGGCGATAGGTCGTGAACGCGGCGGCGGCAAATTTTCCCGCGCTGGTGCTGAATGCGGATTTCCGGCCGCTCAGCTATTTCCCGCTGTCGCTCTGGTCTTGGCAGGATTCGATCAAGGCCGTGTTCCTCGACCGGGTCAACATCGTCTCCGAATATGACCACGCGGTGCGCTCGCCCTCCGTCGAGATGCGCCTGCCCAGCGTGATCGCGCTCAAGGACTACATACAGCTCGACCGGCGTCCGGCGTTCACCCGTTTCAACGTGTTCTTGCGCGACAGTTTTCAGTGCCAGTATTGCGGCGGCGGTTTTGCTTCGGAGGAGTTGACCTTCGACCACGTGGTGCCGCGCTCGCGCGGCGGGCGCACGCTGTGGACCAACGTGGTCACCGCCTGCCAGGATTGCAACTTGAGGAAAGGCAATCGAACGCCGGTGGAGTGTCACATACATCCGCGGCGCCGGGTGGCGCAGCCGACCACCTACCAGCTTCAGGAAAACGGCCGCGCCTTTCCGCCCAATTTCCTGCACGAAAGCTGGCGCGACTTCCTGTATTGGGACTCCGAACTGGAATCTTGAGGTTTTACGCGGTGCGATCCGGGCGCAGGTTCTTGCCGGGGCGGGTTTCACTTTCCCGTGCGCCCGCCGGGTTTTGCGTGGCGGGCCGGTCGTCCTCGGCCATGCCGCTCAGGGCCTGAAGGATCGAGCCCAACAGCGGCAGCCATTCCGCGATGCTCTGCGGTCCCTTCGATGATATTCCGGGTGCCGCCATCTGCCGGTCCTCTTGAAGGCTGCTGCGGGAACGTCCAAGCTAGCCGCTTAAGGTTAACGGGTTGTTAACAATAGGTGCGCGCGCCGATCCCGCGGAATTTCGGGGCTTCCGACGCGCAGCGAAGCGATGAACCAATACCGAGGATCATTGGAATAAGGCGGGGACTCGATTAGGGCGAGAATTGCCTGCTCTTGATGTAGGCAACCACGCTCATACGCTCTTCCCGGTTATAGATTTCTTTCCACGCCGGCATTTTGCGGAAGCCGTCGGTCACGCGGTCGAAGACGAAATTCGGCTTGTAGCGGCCCGGCTTGAGCTTGGGCGCCTTGCCGGGATAGGCCGAGTAGCCGTGGCAGTGGCGGCACTGCTCGGCCCAGATCTCCTCGCCGGCGGCGATGTTGGCCGGATCGTTCATGTAGGCGTCGGTGAATTCCGGCGGTTTTTCGGCGCTGTCCTGCGCCACGGCCGTCATGACTCCGATGCCGGCCCAAGCACCGGCGAATAGACTGACGGCGACCAGGGCCGCGAGAGGTTTCTTGTTCATCGGTTACCTGGACTCCTTGATATTGCTTACTAGACCTAACGCAAACGATCCCGGCAAATGCAAGCCGGGACCGCCGCTTTTAGGCCGGAAAGAAACCGTGCCGCAGGCCCGGGAGCCGGCGGCACGGGGTAGGAAATTACATACCGGGCACGATCTTGTAGATTGTGTCCAAGCTGCCCACCGGACCCGTGGTGATCGAGGTCAAGGCGTAGACCTCGCCAGCCGCGTCCTGGGCAAACGCCAGAATGTAGGGGGTGTTCCCCGACATGTTGGTGACTTCGGCTTGCTCCATGGACCACTTTCCGTCGCCGCCCTTGGTGGCGATGAAGATTTGGCCGTCCATCGCGTCGAAGGACTTGCTCCAGTCGCCGAAGATGTACTTGCCGTCCCATGCCGCGTGAGAGCCGCGGTAGACGTAGCCACCGGTCACCGAGACGCCCTTGCAGCCGTTCGGCTTCGCCGTGCAGTTCTGGTATTCGAGGATCGGCAGGACGAGACCGTCCTGGTCGCACGACCCCGGATGATCGTCCGGTTTGGTGTAGTCGAAGCAATGCGTGGCTTCCATCCGGCGCCAGCCGTGATTGCCGCCCTTCTGGATGATGCTGACTTCTTCGTAGCTGTTCTGCTGTACGTCGCCACAGATCAGCGTGCTGCCATC
>CAXMQD010000220.1:0-13264 GCA_964194965.1 uncultured Acidimicrobiia bacterium
CTTCGAAAAGCACACCTTGCTGGGTGTTTCGGGGCTGTTCGGCGCCTACCGCAAGGGCAACGTGACCTTGGCCAATGCTGTCGGCACCGGGGTCGCCGACGACAAGGCGGTCTATTCCTACATGCCCCGGATCATCCGCTACTACCTGTCCGAGGACCCGATCCTCGCCAACGTACCGACCAACATCTGCGGCGAGCCGGCGGGCCTCGCCAAGACCCTGGACCACCTCTCGGAATTGGTCGTCAAGCCGGTCGGCGAGGCCGGTGGCTACGGCGTCGTCATTGGCCCCCGGGCAAGCCGCCGCGAACTCGCCGAGGTGCGCCGAAAGCTTAAGGCCGACCCGGCGAATTTTATCAGCCAACCGGTGGTAAACCTTTCGGTCTGTCCGACGCTGCTCCGCAGCGGCGTCGAGCCACGCCATGTCGACTTGCGCCCGTTCGCTGTCACCGGCGACGGGACCTGGGTCCTGCCCGGCGGGCTGACGCGGGTGGCGTTGCGGCGCGGATCATTGGTGGTCAACTCCTCGCAGGGCGGCGGGTCGAAGGATACCTGGGTCCTTGTCTAGCACGCTCCTCGCACGTTTCGCCCAGAACGTCTTCTGGCTCGGCCGTTACATCGAGCGGGTCGACAACCTGGCGCGCATCCTGGACATCAACGAGACTTATGCCCGCGTGTCCCATGGCGAACCCGACTGGGGGCAGGTGCTGGACCTCTACGACGACACCGAGCGGTTCCTTCGAGGCCACGACCGGGCCGGGGAATTCGAGGTCCTGAGCTTCTACGTTCTCGAGCGCGACAATCTGGCGTCTCTCGCCGCTTCGGTGGCCATGGCGCGTGAGAACGCGCGCTCGATACGCCACCTGATCAGCACCGAGATGTGGACCCACCTGAACACCTTTCACGGCCGCGTCTCAGCGCTGAACGGGCGCGATATCCGGTCGAGCAACATCTCCAGCTTGTGCAAGGAGATCAAGGAAGACTGCCAGACCTTCGAAGGGATCACCGAGGGGACCTTCTTTCGCGGCTCGGCCTGGCACTTTCATAACATGGGCAAATACCTCGAGCGCGCCGATCAGACGACGCGGATCCTATTCATGGCCTGTGGTCTGTTGGCCGGGGCCGAAAGCGACGCCCTCAACACCGTACGGTGGAACGCGCTCTTGCGCTCGGTGGCCGGCTATCACGCCTTTCGCTGGGTCCGCCCGCGCGGCCATCAGCCCCGGGATATCGTCAATTTCCTGCTGTACGACCCGGGGTTCCCCCGGTCCGTAAACCTCTGCGCCACCCAGATCGGCGGCCACCTGGAGGACCTCGTCGTCAGGCGCGGCCAGCCCCGGTTTCCCGCGGTGGAGGACGCCTGCAAGCGGTTCGAGTTTTCGCTCAATACCGGGCTCGGAAGCCAGGTAACCGCACCCGGGCTGCGGCGGTTCCTCGACGATCTGCAACGCGCCGTAAACCGGGTTTCGGACGAGATCGCGGCCGCCTACTTCGGAATCAACTAGAAAGCGGGACGGGGATCGACGATGCAGCGGCTCACCGTGGAACACAGGACGACTTACCGTTATCGGCGGCCGGTCAATTTCGGCGTCCACCGGCTCATGTTTCGGCCGCGCGAGAGCCACGACCTGCGGCTTCTCGATTCGCGGCTCGTCATCCGGCCGGCGGCACAGGTCAACTGGCTGCTCGACGTGTTCAGCAACTCCGTCGCCCTCGTCGACTTCACGGAGGCGGGGCGCGAGCTGTATTTCGAGAGCATCGTCGTTCTCGATCGCTATCCCGACGCGGATCCGGGATTTCGCATCGAGCCCTTCGCCCAGACGTTGCCTTTCAGTTATCCCGCCCGCGAGGTGCCGGACCTCGGCCGTACCATAGAGCGCCACTATTCGGACCCGGACCGGAAGCTCATCGAATGGACGCGGCGACTGCTCGCCACCAACGGAAATATGGACACCGAAGAGTTTCTCATCGGCGTCACCCGCGCCACTAAGGAGTCGTTCAATTACGAGGTGCGCGAGGAACCGGGAACCCAAACCCCCTTGGAGACGCTGGAACGCGGCACCGGCAGTTGCCGCGACTATGCGTTGTTCATGATGGAAGCGGTGCGCAGCGTCGGCCTCGCGGCCCGCTTCGTCAGCGGATACCTTTACGATGCCGCCATTGTCGGCGAGGCGAGTGGCGTCGTCGGTGCCGGCGCCACCCATGCCTGGGTGCAAGTTTATCTTCCGGGGGCGGGGTGGGTCGAGTTCGACCCTACCAACGGTTCATACGGCGGGACCAATCTCATTCCCGTTGCCGTCGCCCGCGAACCGGGTCACGCAATGCCCGTTTCGGGCACCTACAAAGGCGAGCCTGAAGACTTCGTCGAGATGGAAGTGGTCGTCGAAGTGCGCTCCATGGATGCGCCCCCGCCGGCAGGATAGACCGGGAAAGCCGTGAGTCGACGCTGCTGAAAATTTGTTGTGGTCATATTCCGGATGTGGGTGTCGAAGACCTCCCGAGGGCCGGAGATTCCGAACCAATGTGGCAATCGGCCAGTTTCCGACTTGTGCAAGGTGGCCTCACACACTCGGCGAGGCTGCTAACCTACTCTTAAGACTATCCTGGATATACGTTTTGTCGTTTGATTTCGAATCGATGAGGCGTGGGTTTCGGCACGGTCGTTCGATATGGCCACTGACAAGACCGAACCAAGAATTCCCCGCGCTGAGTCAATCCTTCCGGGAACCTGGCGTGAGAGCGTATATTCATGACGGCACCGATAGAAAACGGGATAGTGCGGGTTAAGACTCTCGCAATAATCTGGCTTATCGCCATCGGGATTTTCTCGGCCGCAAGCTCCGATGAAATTGAATCGCCCGATGCCGCGTCCACGGTCTCTCGGATGCAGCCCCCGTTCAGTATGAAGGTTAGCCAGGTTCCGAGCATCTGCGACGCGGTCTCGCGATATAGTCCGCCGCCCATCGCGATTATTCGCTTTTACGGTCAGGACGGTGATTTTGCGCGACCGCTAAAAGCCGCAATAGATCGGATAACGTCATTGAAGGAAGAGGTGAGATTCGAATTGCGGGCGATTATCCCGAGTTCGTATTTGGAGGACAGAGAAAACATAGATGTGACAACGCCGAGAAATAATATCGACAGAATTCGAAACACTTTGATTTTCCTGGGTATTCCGGAGCGCGATATGATATTCACCGCGCGAGAAAGCCGCCGTAATTCGGTTTATGAAGTTCATGTATTCGCGCTGGAAATCTGCCCTAGTGCAATCGAAGAATCGGAAACGCCCTTGGAAGTACGCGCGCCTTCGAGGGGCGAAATTCGACCGCCTGCCCGAGCCTCGGCGATGCGGACGTAATGTCAGAGAGCGCTTAAAGTCTGCAGTTGACCCACAGGAGACAATCACCGACGTGCCGCGAGCCTCGTCTCCGTCATCAAAATTAGATACGCTGTGCTAACCTGTTGGTTTCGACACCGGCTGTAGAAAGGCCGAAGGTCATGCATGTTCGAAACATGATTCTCTACCTTGGCACCTTCTTCTTGCTTGCCGCCGCCTTCATATGGGCGACATATGATCCCGACTTGGTTTCTGGCGAGCCGTCCGAGTTGATGGAGGCTTACAACCGTTACAACACCCTATACCAGCAAGGCCGTTACTCGGAGGCCGAACCCTATGCCAAGGAAGCCTTGAGACTGGGGAACGAAGAGCTTGGTCGGAATGATCCGGCCATTGTGGCCCTTCTCGACAACCTGGCGAATCTCCATCGAGCCCAAGGCCACTACGCCGAGGCCGAGCCGCTCTACAAACGCTCTCTGGAGATCAAGAAAAAGGCTCTCGGACCCGAGCATCCGGATGTGGCTGAGAGCTTGGAAGTCTATGCTGCACTACTCCGACAGATTGCGCGCGCTGGTGAAGCAGAGAGCATGGAGACGCCCGCCAAAGCGATCCGTGCTGCGTATCAAGAGTTAGCGGCAAGTGATATCGTAAAAATAGTAACTACCTATCACGAAAATGAACTGATCTTCAAAAGTGACTATCTTGGAAAAACTCTCATAGCGACGATGTATTTCAACGCCGTCAAGGGAGCAGCGTTTGGAGGAGGTCATTTTGTGCGTTTCGAGGGGATAAATGGTTCAGCTGGTCTAACGTGTCGATTTTCCAAAACTCTGCCAAATGAAATTGTCAATTGGGGCACGGGTAAGTCGGTTTATTTGACTGGCGTCGTGTATGACGTTGTGCTTTCTACTCTTTATTTAAATAGATGCAGATTCAAATAAGAGCGCGTCCTAATAATCGTGCCGCGTCCAACGAAAGATCCTCTCAATGTTTGGCCAGCAATCTTTCTCTGCAACTAAGCGCCATCTGCTACGTCAAGAACAGTTCTTCTGGGAGGTATGATGGCTGCGGTGGCTGCTTATGATGCATTGGACAGATCCCAGCCGAGGGCATCGCAATGTTGTTAATCGTCGATGAACCTGTGGAGTGTTTTGAGTCCGTCCTTGGCTAATCTCGGACTCAAGGGCCGCACCAGAACGACGACCGCTTTTGGACGGCTAACCGGCATAGGGCTCCGCATCTTGTTTTCAGCTCGCTAGTATTCGAACTGAAACACGCCTCGGCGGAACCGCACCCCCTCACACGATTATGAGTTCCTTGACCGGCCGGCCCACGGCGATGCGGGCGTGGCGCGGCGCGGGAGCGCTGGCGGCGCCGAACAGCGATGGCCCGCGTATCGGTTCGAAATTCTACCGCAAAACCCGCGACACGTCCGCACCGCTTCCGGGCGCCGGCCGTCGCGCAGCAATGTCCGCGTTGCCCCGGGTTTCTTCCGCCCTTCCCCCCCGGTGCGGACATACCCAGGTACGGACATAATGTCAGTGGGTGCTTAAAGCCTGTAGTTGACCCCCAAGGAGACATTCGGTCTCGATGGACTTACGCCCCGCCCGAACCTAAACTCTCTCGCCTACACGTGTGTCCGTGAGGAAATGGCCCATGGCTGAGGAGCGCGTCCTACGCAGGCTAGCGGCGATCCTGGCTGCCGGCGGGAGGTAAACCGATGGCGATCAAAACCCAGCTCACCGAGCTTCTCGATATAGAGCATCCGATCCTGCTGGCGCCGATGGATGTGGTGTCGGGTGGCAAACTCGCAGCCGCGGTGTCAGCGGCTGGTGGGCTCGGCCTCATCGGCGCCGGCTATGGCGATGGCGATTGGATCGAGGGCGAATTCGCCGCTGCGGGCAACCAGGTGGTGGGCGCCGGGTTCATCACCTGGAGCCTCGCCAAGCAACCCGAGCTTCTTGACCGGGCGCTGGCGCATAATCCGGCCGCGATCATGCTCTCCTTTGGCGACCCGGCGCCGTTTGTAGAGAAGATCAAGGACGCTGGTGCGAAATTGATTTGCCAGGTGCAGACGGTTGCCGAAGCCCGAGCCGCCGTCGATCTCGGCGCTGACGTGATTATCGCCCAGGGCACGGAAGGCGGCGGGCACGGGGGCACGCGCGCAACTTTCACGCTCACTCCGGCGGTGATCGATGCCGTTGCGCCGGTGCCGGTGGCGGCCGCTGGCGGCGTCGCCGACGGCCGGGGTCTGGCAGCGGCGCTGATGCTGGGTGCGGCCGGGGTTCTCGTGGGTACGCGCTTTTACGCAGCGGAAGAAGCGCTCGGCGCCGATGCGGCAAAGGCGCGCATCGTGGAGGCTAGCGGCGACGAGACCGTGCGCGGCAAGGTGTTCGATATCGTACGCAAAACAGATTGGCCGGAGCCTCTGACGGGACGTGTTCTGAAGAACGATTTCGCCAAGCGCTGGCTTGGTAACGAGGCAAATCTGAAGGAAAACCTGGCGGCGGAGGTAAGTCGCTATGACAAAGCCAAGGCGCAAGGCGACTTCGATACTGCCGCCGTCATTGCCGGAGAATGCGTCGATCTAATCCACGACCTGCCGCCCGCCGGCGAGATTGTCGTCGCGATGGTACGTGACGCCGAGGCGCTGCTCAAGGGCGGCTGGACGCGCTAGAACGACGACCGCATTTGGACGGCTAACCGACATAGGGCGCCGCATCTTGTTTTCAGGCCGCTAGTATTCGAACTGAAACACGCCCCGGCGGAACCGCGCCCCCTTACACGATGTTGGATTCCTTGACCGGCCGGCCCTCGGCGATGCGGGCGTAGAGCAGCGCGGAGAGGTCCAGGCTTTGGAAGCCGCCGTGCACGATCCATTCGGCGGTGGCGCGGCCGGCGGCGGGGGCTTGCTGGATGCCGTGGCCGCTGAAGCCGTTGCAAAATAGCAGGCCCGCGATCTCCGGATGCGGCCCCAGGACCGCGTTCTGGTCGAAGGCGTTGTAGTCGTAGTGGCAGGCCCAGGCGCGGGTCAGCTTGATCGCCTCGAAGGCCGGCACGCGGTGCGCCAGGGTCGGCCAGATCACGGTCTCGAAGGTATCGTACTCGAGCTCGAAATCGTCGCAGTCCCGGTCCTGGTCTTCCGGCGGAGAGATGGTGGCGAGATACTGCCCGCCCTCGGGACGGCAGGCGACGCCGGTTGCGTCGATAGTCAGCGGCAACGGCGGCAGCGCCGCGCGGCAGTCGAAAACGTAGGTCATGCGCTTGCGCGGGCCGACCGGCAGCGCCGCGCCGGCGAGCGCGGCGAACGCGCCGGCCTGGGACCCGGCGGCGTTGATCAACGTCCCGCAGGCGAGCGTGCCGCCCTTGCCCAGCCCCAGGCCCATGACCCGGCCGCCCGAAACCTCGACCGAGACCACCTCGTCGTGCCGGTATTCGACACCGAGCGCGCGCGCCTTGCGCCGGAAGCCGTGCATGAGCGTGCTGGGGTCCATCCAGCCCTCGTTGGCGTGGCCAAAGCCCGCGGCGGCGATGCCCTCGGTATTGAGCCAGGGAAAGCGCGCGGCAATCTCCGCGGGCTCGAGCAGGGAGACCGCCGCGCCTTCGGCCCACTGCACGGCGCAGTTGGCCTCCAGTTGGGCGCGGCTATCCGCACTCGCCAAAAATAGATACCCCTGCTCCTTGAATCCCAGGTCCGGCGCCTCGCCGTCAACCGCGAGGTGCTCGGCAATCTCGCGAAAGAAGCCGATGCCGAACTGCGACATGCGCACGTTTTCGGGCACCGAGAACTGCTGGCGGAAACCGCCCCAGGAGCGCGCGGTGGTGCAGTTCTCGTAAGATGGGTCGCGCTCGATCACCACGACCGAGCCATCGAAGGCCGGATCGGCGGCCAGGAAATAGGCCGCCGCGCTGCCCATCACCCCGCCCCCGGCAATCGCCACGTCGTAGTGCTGCGTCATGTTCCGGACCGGTCCTCAGCTCACCTAGCCAGAGCGAGAGCCGGGGCCGAGCAGAGCCTCGCGGAAGCGCGTCTTGAGTTCGACGCCATCCTTGGGCGGCAGCGCCAGCGGCAGGTCCTCGGCGCGCACCTTGATGTTGAAGAAGACCGGCCCGGGCTCGGCACGGATGCGCGGCAGCGCCGCCTCGAGCTGAGCCGCGTCATAGACGTCGCCCACCACCGGGATGCCGGCGCCGGCGGCGACCGCGCTCAGGTTGGTCGGTCCGGCGGTATGAGTCGCCTGCATTCCGGTCTCGCCGTAGCGCTCGTTGTCGAGCACGACGACGGCCAGATTGGTCGGCGCCTGCACCGCGATCGACGCGAAGGCGCCCAGGCCCATGAGCATCTCGCCGTCGCCGGTGACCACCAGCACCCGGTGCCCGGGCTGGGCCAGGGCGAGGCCGAGGCCGATCATGGCGGCCCCGCCCATGGCGCCCCAGAGCGGGAAGTTGCGCGCATCGTCGCCGGCCGCGGTCAGATCCCAACTCGGCGCGCCCAAGCCGCCAACCACCAGCAAGCCGCCCCGATCCGCGACCAGGCGCGCGGCCACCTCGCGGCGGCGCAAGGGGTAGCCCTCGCTGCGGGTCTGGATGAGGGTGCCGGTCATCGGCCGTCCCCGATATCGAAAGTCTTGATGCCGACGAGCCTTTGGGCGATCAGCACCGCCGCCGCTGATTCCGCAGCCCCTGGCCTCTCGAAGACGGCTTGCGCCGCCTGGGCCACAGCCGGGCCAACCTCGCCCGCTTCCTCGGCGCGATGCACCGCGGTCCCGGTCAGGCGCAGCAATTCGGCCGCGTTTGCACCCATCGGAACCTGCCAGGGATTGAACTCGCCCGCCTCGCCGCGCATGGTCACCAGCATCAGCAGCGGAAAGCGGCAGACCCGGGTCAGCGACAGCATGTTGATGCAGTTGCCCAGGCCGCTCGACTGCGTCAGGAGCACGCCGCGATCGCCGCCGAGCCAGGCCCCGGCCAAGAGCGCGACGCCCTCCTCCTCGGTGGTCAGCGGCACCATGCGCAGGTCGCGCGCCGCCGCGCAGCGCAGGATCAAATCCTTGTGCCCGGCATCGGGCACGTAGGCGACCTGGCGCACGCGCGCGGCCTCGAGCACTTCGAAAATAGCCCGAGGCCAGTCCCCGGTGTCGGTGTCGGTCATTCGCGTACCTTTGCTGCCCATACCCCTCCAAGCCCACCCCTTTTAGCGCGTCGGCCCCGCCTTGCCTACCACCCCGGGCCTCGCTACCCTGCCGCGCCTCGAACCAGATCAGCCAATCCAGATATCGGGACCCGTTCATGACCGCAGCCTCCGGCCCTGCCCGCCTGGCCGTCGACATCGGCGGCACTTTCACCGACGTGGTACTGGAATCCAATGGCCGCCAAGTCACGGTCAAGGTGCTGACCACGCCGGACAATCCCGAGCAAGGCGTGCTCGACGGCGTCGCCAAGGCCATGGCGGAGGCCGGCGCGCAGGCCGCCGAGGTCGGCCTGATCATCCACGGCACCACGCTGGCCACCAACGCCTTGATCGAGCGCAAGGGCGCCAAGACCGCGCTCATCGTCACCGAGGGTCTGCGCGATTCCGTGGAGATGGCCTACGAGAACCGCTTCGAGCAGTACGACATCAACATCGACCGGCCCGACCCCCTGGTGCCGCGTTATCTGCGTTGGCCGGTCACCGAGCGCCTGAACGCCGCCGGCGAGGTGTTGCGGCCGCTCGATGAGGCCAGTGTCGCGGCGCTGGCGCCCAAGCTCGCCGAACACGGCATCGAAAGCCTCGCCATCGGCCTCATCCACAGCTACGCGAACCCGGCCCACGAGCGCCGGGTCGCCGAAATCCTGGGGGCCGCCGCGCCGGAGCTGAGCATCACCCTGTCGTCCGAGGTCTGCCCGGAAATCCGCGAGTACGAGCGCCAGTCCACGACCTGCGCCAACGCCTACGTGCGGCCGTTGATGGCGCGCTACCTGACCCAGCTGGAGCGCGACCTGCGGGCGCGCGGCTTCGCCTGCCCGTTCCTGCTGATGACCTCCGGCGGTGGGCTGACCGGCTTCGACACCGCGGTCGCCTTCCCAATCCGGCTGGTGGAGTCCGGCCCGGCCGGCGGCGCCATCCTGGCCAGCCGGATCGCGTCCGAATGCGGCCTCGACCGGGTGCTGTCCTTCGACATGGGCGGCACCACGGCGAAGATTTGCTTGATCGACGACGCGGCGCCCTTGACCTCGCGCAGCTTCGAGGTCGCGCGCGCCTACCGTTTCATGAAGGGCAGCGGCCTGCCGCTGCGCATCCCGGCCATCGAGATGGTCGAGATCGGCGCCGGCGGCGGTTCCATCGCCTCGGTGGATGCCCTCGAGCGCATCAACGTCGGGCCCGAGAGCGCGGGCGCGGAGCCGGGGCCGGCCTGCTACGGCCGCGGCGGCAGCGAGCCCACGGTGACCGACGCCGACGTGGCGCTCGGGCGCATCGACATCGAGAGCTTTGCCGGCGGCTCGGTCGCGCTCGATCCCGACGCCGCGAACCGGGCGGTCGCGCGCGTGCTCGGCCCGCTCGGCCTCGACGGCCCGCTCGCCGCCTTCGCGGTCTCGGAGGTGGTCGACGAAAACATGGCCAACGCCGCGCGGGTGCACGCCATCGAGTGGGGCAAGGAGATCTCCCGGCGGACGCTGATCGCCTTCGGCGGCGCCGCGCCGCTGCACGCCACCCGCCTGGCGGAAAAACTGGGTCTCGACCAGGTGATCGTGCCGACCGGCGCCGGTGTCGGCTCGGCAATCGGCTTCCTGCGCGCGCCGATCGCCTACGATGTGGTGCGCAGCCGCTACCAGCGGCTCTCGGATTTCGATATCGGCGCGGTCAACGCGGCGCTCGCGGAGATGCAGGCCGAAGCCTACGCCATCGTCGAGCCGGCCGCCGCCGGGGCCGAGCTCGCGGAGGAACGCCTGGCCTATATGCGCTACCTGGGCCAGGGCCATGAGATTACCGTGGCGCTGCCGACGCGCGCCTTGGAGGCGGCCGACGTGACCGCGCTTCAAGCCGGCTTCGATGCCGCCTATATCCGGCTCTATGGCCGCACCATCCCGAACCTGGACGTCGAGGTGTTGAGCTGGACGCTGACGGTCAAGACCGTCGTTGCGGAACCAAATCCGGCTACCGCGGCCACGCCCCAACCCGCCCCGACCCCGCGCCGCGTCCGCGAGCTCTTCGATTCCGCGACCGAGAAAACCGTCGAGGCCCCGGTTTACGCCCGTGCCGACCTGAAACCCGGCGCCACGGTGCCGGGTCCGGCGCTGATCGTCGAGGACCAAACCACCACGGTCGTTTCCTCGGCCTTCGAGGTGGGGGTAAACTCCCTGGGCTATATCGTGCTGACACGTCGATGATCCGCCCCGGAACCGCCAATACTCCGCTCCAACCCTGGAATTTCTTGACCGGGTGGTCAATTATGACTATGGTCATGACCATGGTCATATAGAGAATCCCATGAAACCCATCAAGGCCTCCGAATTCAAGGCCAAGTGCCTGAAACTCATGGACCAAGTCGCCGAAACCGGCGAAACATTGGTGATCACTAAGAACGGCCACCCCGTGGCGGAGCTGCGGCCCGCGAAACGCCGCCGCGAGTCGCTATTTGGTGCCCATAGGGGTTTGATCGAAATAACGGGTGACATCATCTCTCCGCTGGACGAGGACTGGGAAGCCGAGCGTTGATATTCCTGGACACGCATGCGCTCATCTGGTTGGACCAAGGTGTGTCCGCGCTCGGAGACAACGCGCGCCAACGGGCAAATGAGGCATTGCGCGAGGAAGCCCTCGCTGTTGCCGCGGTCTCGTTCTGGGAGATCGCGACGCTGTGCCGTCGCGGTCGGCTGAAAATTGGGCAGCCCATAGCGATATGGCGCCGAAGTCTGTTCGACCTTGGACTTCAGGAAGTGCCGCTTGATGGGGAGATTGCGATCGTCGCTGGCGAACTGGAGAGCCTCCACGGTGACCCGGCGGATCGGATTATCATTGCGACGAGCATACTTTCGGACGCAACTTTGTTGACGGCGGACAAGAGCATTTTGGATTGGCACGGCTCGCTGAAACGACTCGACGCCCGCGCTTGAACGAGGACACCCGACGATGACCGCCCCTTCTGCCCTCGAACGACTGCATCGTCAGATCATGTGGAACCGGCTGCTCTCGGTCGTGGAGGAACAGGCCCAGACCCTGGTGCGCACCGCCTTCAGCACCTCGGTGCGCGAAGCCGGCGACCTCTCCGCCGGGGTGTTCGATCTGAGGGGCCGCATGCTGGCCCAGGCGGTGACCGGCACACCTGGTCACGTCAACGCCATGGCCGCTTCGGTCGGCTTCTTCCTCGACAAGTACCCGGCCGCGGCCATGGCGGAAGGCGACGTCTACATCACCAACGATCCCTGGCGCGGCACCGGCCACCTCAACGACTTCACCGTGGTGACCCCGACGTTCCGGGCCGGCCGGCCGGTCGCGCTGTTCGCGTCGACCAGCCACGTGGTCGACGTCGGCGGCCGCGGCTTCGGCGCCGATGCGCGCCAGGTCTTCGAGGAGGGTCTGGCGATCCCGATCATGCCGTTGGCCAGCCGTGGCGAGATGAACGAAGCGCTGCTGGCGATCGTGCGCGCCAACGTGCGCGAGCCGGTTCAGGTCGAGGGCGATCTCTACTCGCTGGCGGCCTGCAACGAAACCGGCAGCGAGCGCCTGCTCGATATGATGGAAGAGTTCGGGCTCGAGACCCTGGACGAACTGGCGGAGACCGTGATCGAGAATTCGCGCCAGGCGATGCTCGAGGAGATTCGCGCTCTGCCGTTCGGAACTTATGAAAATTCCATGCGCGTCGACGGCTTCGAGAAAGACATCGACATCGTAGCAAAGATGACCATCGGCGGGGATGGCATCGACATCGATTTCGCCGGCACCTCACCAATATCCAGCTACGGCATCAACGTGCCGGTGACCTATACCCAGGCCTACGCCTCCTTCGGGGTGCGCTGCGTGGTCGGCTCGCGGGTGCCGAACAACGCCGGCTCGCTGGACCCGGTGCGGGTGACCGCGCCGGAAGGCTCGATCCTCAACGCACCGCGGCCCTGCGCGGTCACCGCGCGCCACGTTATTGGACAGATGCTGCCCGACGTGGTGCTCGGCTGCCTCTATCAGGCCAAGCGCGACGCGGTGCCGGCGGAAGGCACGTCTTGCCTGTGGGTCCTGACCCTGCTCGGCGGCCACGGCATCGTCGGCGACGCCGACTACGGCGCGGCGCGGCCGTTCACCATGTCCATGTTCCACACCGGCGGCACCGGCGCGCGGCCGGGCAAGAACGGACTCAACGCCACCGCGTTTCCCTCGGGCGTGCGCAATACGCCGATCGAGATCAGCGAGACCGTCGCCCCGATCGTGGTTTGGCGCAAAGAGTACCGTAGCGATTCCGGCGGTCCGGGCCGGCACCGCGGCGGCACCGGCCAGGTCATGGAGATCGGTCACGCCGAGCATGCCCCCTTCGCTATTAACGCCATGTTCGACCGGGTCAAGCACCCGCCGCGCGGCCGCGGCGGTGGCGGCGCGGGCCAGCGCGGCCGGATCAGCCTGGCCTCGGGGACCACGCTCGCGGCAAAGGGCCGCCAAACCATCCCGGCGGGCGATCGCCTGGTGCTGGAAATGTCGGGTGGCGGCGGCCTAGGCGATGCCATGACGCGGTCGCCCGAAGCGGTCGCCCAAGACGTGCGCGACGGCCTGGTCTCGCGCGCGGCGGCGGGTGAGGATTACGGCGTGATCCTGCGCGACGACGGCTCGTTCGAAGAGTCCGAGGCGCGGCGCCAGTCCGGCCCGGAATCCGGCCCGGAATCTGGCACGAAATAACCAGAGAACCGGTCGTGGCCGAGATCATCCTGCACCACTACCCGCAGTCGCCGGTCTCCGAGAAGGTCCGG
>CAXMQD010000221.1:0-3041 GCA_964194965.1 uncultured Acidimicrobiia bacterium
GGCGGTGGCGGTGGCGGTAACAGCGAGAGCGGCGGCGGTGGCGGCGGCGGTGGCGGCGGCCAGGGTGGCGGTGGCGGCGGCGGTGGCGGCGGTGGTCAGGGCGGCCAAGGTGGCGGCGGCGGCGGCCGAACTGGCGGCGAGGGCGAGAAGGGCGGAAAAGACGGACCCTTCTGATTGGGAAGCCCCCACCTTCGGGCGGGGGCATTCTCTTTCCTTAGCGTGTAGAAGGTCTCACCATCGAGCAACGCATCGCGTAGGAGAGTGCCTGGTTATTGGTGCGCCTCCACGCGGTAAATTTCATCGCCCGCAGGTCGGCTTCGGGTCAACTTGAGACGTACCCGGCCTTGTCCAGAATGTCGCTTGTTGGGGATAGAGCGGACGAAATCAGCACGAAATCGGACCTCGGTCAGCGAAGGTCGCCTGTTGATGCGGTGGGCGGCTCCCACTACCGGCATCGCAACGTGCCAAAGTACGGTTGCTGTATGGACCGCTCGTCATCATCACGGCGAACCTTTGTCGAGGGAGTCCAGGTACCCGCGCCAATCGCCAAATTCGGAAATGTCCTTGTGACTGGCCTCGGCCAGCTCGCGTGGATAGAGGATGCCGTAAATGTCGCGGCCGCTCGCCAACCGGACCGTTCCGCGATAGAGGCCGGGCGGTTCACCGGCCTCGACCCGGAGCCAAACCGGCTCGGGAACGCGGTAAATCTCGCCCGCGACGGAAACACCGCCTTCCTCGACTTCAAACATGCCCGGGTGAAAGTCGTCGATCGAATAAAGCCGGTAGCGCGGCGCGGTGCGGTCCGCGCTCAGGAACTCGGCGCCGTCGAGATTCCCGTGAAGCGCCATGTCTCGCATCAGCCCTCCATTGACGAATAAATCGAAGGACATTCACATCCCCCCTCTGTTCTGGCTCCAACCCGCGAGGCCACGCCCCCGCGGCACCCGGACGATAATCCCGCAACCCTTACCAGCAATCTCTTAGGACTCGCCTTTGGGGTCAATAAACAATGCGGTTGGTATAGGATGCGGCCATGACCTGGTGTTGGTGTTGCTCAGGGTTCCGGGCGCCGGCGTTGCGGGCCGCTTCGGTCGCCGCGACGGTCCTCGCGGGCGCGATGCTGGTGGACGCGGCGCCGGCGCCGGCCGGCGCGCCGGTCGACCTGGAGCTGGTTTTGGCGGTCGATGTATCGAGCAGCGTCGACGACGGCGAGTTCGAGCTGCAGATGCAGGGGATCGCGGCGGCGTTCCGTCATTCCGGCGTGCAGGCGGCGATCCACGCCACCGGTGACCGCGGGATCGCCGTCGCCTTGGTCCAATGGTCCGAATTCGTCCACCAGCGGATGACCATCGACTGGACCGTGGTGCGCGGCGCGGCGGATGCCGCCGCGTTGGCCGATGACATCGCCACCGCCGGCCGTGCGATTCCCGGCGGCGGCACGGCGATCTACGGCGCGATCAACTTCGCGCTGCACGAGTTCGACACCAACGGCTACGACGGACCGCGCCAGGTGATCGACGTTTCGGGCGATGGCCGTTCCGACCTCCTGGTGCCAACCATGGCGGCGCGCGACCGGGCCGTCGCCCGTGGCGTGGCGATCAACGGTCTCGTCATTCTCAACGACGAGCCGCACCTCGACCGATATTACCGGGCCAACGTGATCGGCGGCGCGGAGGCCTTCGTCTTGACGGTCGACGACTTCGAGGCCTTCGCCGCGGCCATGGTGACCAAGTTGATCCGCGAAATCGCCTACGCGCCCGCCGTCTCGTCCCTGCCGGCGTCGCGGAACGGTTTGCGCGATTCGGCGCACTGGCTAGAATATCCCGACACGCCTGTCCGCGCGCGGAGATTATCTCGATGACCGCCGACCAGATTACCCTTTTCGCCATTCTCTGCGCGCTGTTCGGGCTGCTCGCCTGGGGCCGCTGGCGCTATGACGTGGTCGCATTTACGGCGCTCATGGCCGCGGTGGTGACCGGGGTGGTGCCGGCGGGCCAGGCCTTCGCCGGCTTCGGCCATCCCGCGACCATCACCGTGGCCGCGATCTTGATCCTCAGCCGCTCGCTGACCACCACCGGCGCGACCGATTGGATCGCGCGCGCGGTGCGGCCGGCGGCCGGCACCACGGCCAGCCACATCGGGGTTCTGTCGAGCCTGGCCGCCGCCATGTCCGCCTTCATGAACAACGTCGGCACGCTGGGCCTGCTCATGCCGGTGGCGCTGCAGTCGGCGCGCAAGGCCAAGCGCTCACCGGCGGTCGTGCTGATGCCGCTTTCGTTCGGTGCTATCCTGGGCGGGCTGGTGACGCTGATCGGCACGCCGCCCAATATCATCGTGGCGACCTATCGCGCCGAGGTCGTGGGCGCGCCCTTCGGCATGTTCGACTTCACGCCCGTGGGCGCGGTCACGGCCCTCGCCGGGGTTGCCTTCGTGGCGCTGATCGGGTGGCGACTGGTGCCGAAAGCCGCGCGCGAGCGCGCGGTCTCCGACGAATTGTTCGACATCGAGCACTACGTCGCCGAAGCGCGGGTCCCCGAGGAATGCGCGGCGGTCGGCAAGACCCTCGGCGAACTTGAGGAGGCGACCAAGGAGATCGATGCGCTGCTGGTCGCACTGCTGCGCGGCGCACGGCGCTACCGGCCTTCGGCCGGCGTGCCGGTGCAGGCCGGCGACTCGCTGATCATCGAGGCCGGACCGGAGGAAATCGACAAGCTGGTAAGCGCGCTCGGCCTCGAACTCGGGCCGAACGCCGGGGACGACAAGACTCCCCTGGGCGCCGCCGGCGGCGCGCTGGTGGAAGCGGTGATCGCGCCGGGCTCGGGCTTGGAGGGACTGACCGCGGGCCGCCAACGCCGGATCGGGCGGCACGGCTTCACGCTGCTCGCGGTCGCCCGTCAGGGCCAACCCTACCGCGGCCGGCTCAAGGCGTTCCGCTTCCGGGTCGGCGACGTGCTGCTGCTCCACGGCGAGGCCGAGCGGGTGCCCGATGCGCTCACCGCCTTCGGCTGCCTGCCCCTGGCCGAACGCGGCCTCAGCCTGGG
>CAXMQD010000222.1:0-5894 GCA_964194965.1 uncultured Acidimicrobiia bacterium
CGTCATCGGATCGAGCCCGGTCGCCACCGCCGGGCCGAACACGCCGAAGGTATCGAAGCTCTTGGCCCGGACCCATTGGGCGAAGGTCGAGTCCTTGCTGATCAGCTCGGCCGCGGTCACGTCGTTCACGCAGGTATAGCCGAAGATGTAAGGCGCGATATCGGCCTCCGGCACGTCTTTGCATTCCTTGCCGATGACGATGCCGAGCTCGCCCTCGTAGACCACCTTGCCGTCGTAGGCGCGCGGTCGGCGGATGGTCTCGCCGGCGGCCAGAAAGGAATTTCCCGCCTTGAGAAAATAGAGCGGCTCCGCCGGTTCCGGTACGTTCATCTTGGCGGCCAGCGCGTGGTAGTTGTTCCACAACGCGATCATCTTGCTCGGCTCGGTCGGCGTCAGCAGCCGCACCTCCGATAGCGCCAGGGTTTGCCCGGTCGCCCGGGGGGCTCCGGTGGCGCCGGCGAACATGTCGCCCTCGTGTTCCGTGATGCTGTCGCCCTCGAGCGTGCCGAACCCGGTTCGGCCGCCAACCTCGAATCGAACCCAATGCGCCATGCCTTCCCCCATTTTTATTGGCCCCATTTTTTTTGGCCCGTGACGAGGGTCCCGCGTGGACGCCGCCCGTGGACGCATTTCCGCCGACGCCCCATCGGGACCGCTCGGCCGCGTTGTTGCGATAACGAAAAGGCAATGTCGCGTGAGGTCAAGGGCGGATCACTACAGAGTGACCGACCGGTCTGACAAACAGTCCGAAACGCCGCCGATTTGTCAGCCTACGTTCCTTGTACACCGGCAATGTTCCTGGTATGTTCTAACTAGGAACAAACACCTACTGGTTGCACGAATCATGGCGGGCTTCAAGCGCAGGGAGTTGGCGGAACGGGACCGGCGCCTCGGCGCCGCCACCCTGGGCGACCTCGCCGGCCAGGGGGTCGCGGTGTTCTGCTGGTGCAACCGCTGCGGCCACAATGCCGAGCTCGCCACCGAAACCCTGATCGCGCGCCTCGGACCGACGTTTCCGGTGCCCGATGCCGGCGCCCGTCTGCGCTGCTCGTCCTGCCAAGGCAAGGACGTGGCGACCCGCCCCGCCTGGCCCAGCCTCGGCCAAGTGACGCGCCACGATTAGCGCGTCATGCGCTCTATCGAAACCGCCGCTACTCCCACTCGGCCCCTATTCCCACTCAATCGTGCCGGGGGGTTTGGAGGTGACGTCGTAGACCACCCGGTTGATGCCGCGCACCTCGTTCACGATGCGGGTCGCGACCTGCGCCAGAAAGGCATGATCGAAGGGATAGCTGTCGGCGGTCATGCCGTCGGTCGAGGTCACCGCCCGGAGCGCGCAGACGTGCTCGTAGGAGCGCGCGTCGCCCATGACCCCCACGGTCCGCACCGGCAGCAGCACCGCGAAGGCCTGCCAGATGGCGTCGTAGAGCCCGGCGTTGCGAATCTCCTCCAGATAGATCGCATCCGCCTTGCGCAGGATCTCGCATTTCTCGACCGTGACCGCGCCGGGGATGCGGATCGCCAGGCCGGGGCCGGGAAACGGATGGCGCCCGATCAGGCTGTCGGGCAAGCCGAGCTCGTGGCCGAGCGCCCGGACCTCGTCCTTGAACAGCTCGCGCAGCGGTTCGACCAGATCCATCTTCATGCGCTCGGGCAGACCGCCGACGTTGTGGTGCGACTTGATGGTCACCGAGGGACCGCCGATGAACGAGACCGATTCGATGACGTCGGGATAGAGCGTACCTTGGGCCAAGAACTCGGCACCGCCGAGCTTGTTCGCCTCGTCGTCGAAGACGTCGATGAAGGTGGCGCCGATGATCTTGCGCTTGCGCTCCGGGTCGTCGACGCCCGCGAGCTTGCCGAGGAACAGATCGGCGGCATCGCGGTGCACCAGCGGAATGTTGTAGTGGCCGCGGAACAGCGCGAGCACCTGCTCCGCCTCGTCGGCGCGCAGCAGGCCGTGGTCGACGAAGATGCAGGTCAACTGCTCGCCGATAGCCTCGTGGATGAGCACCGCGGCGACCGAGGAGTCGACCCCGCCGGAAAGCCCGCAGACGACCCGGCCGTCGCCGACTTGAGCCCGGATCTTGGCGATCGCCTGATCGCGGAAGGCGGCCATGGTCCAGTCGCCGGCGCAGCCCGCCACCTTGTGGGTGAAGTTGGCGAGCAGCTTGGCGCCGTCGGGGGTGTGGACCACCTCCGGATGGAACATCACGCCGTAATAGCGCCGCGCGTCGTCGGCGAAGACCGCGAAGGGCGCGCCCTCGGAGGTGCCGACCGGGCGGAAGCCCTCGGGCAGGCGGATCACCCGGTCGCCGTGGCTCATCCAGACCTGATGCCGCTCGCCCTTGCGCCAGACCCCCTCGGTCAGGCCGCAGTCGTCGGTCACCTCGACCGTGGCGCGGCCGAATTCGTGGTGCTCGGAGGGCGCCACCTCGCCGCCGAGATAGTCGCACAGCGCCTGCTGACCGTAGCAGATGCCCAACACCGGCACGCCGAGGTCGAACACGATGCCGGGTGCGCGTGGGGTCTCTTCGGCGGTCACCGAGGCCGGCCCGCCGGACAGGATGATTCCCTGGGCGCCGAACGCGCCGATGCGCTCGGGCGCCACGTTGAAGGGCAGAATCTCGCAGTAGACTCCGCTCTCGCGCACGCGCCGGGCGATCAGCTGGGTAACTTGGGAGCCGAAGTCGAGAACTAGAATACGGTCGCTCATGGCCGTTTTTATAGTGCCGTCAACAGCGAGTCCAGGATTGGCGCGCTGGCCGGTAGAATCGTCCCGCACTTTACCGCGCTGATCATTGGCGGGCCGAACCACTCTTAAGTCGGAAGCAGGGGTTGCCGCCATCCTTGCCGCGATCGCCGATGAAAGGCAGTAGCGATCCCAACACGTTGATTGGACTGAGCAGAACCTTGCCAACCTTTTGAGCAGTGGCGTCAGAGGTGTTGACCTCCACCGAAGGATTCGCCAGCGGTCCTTTGATCCCAAACGGCGTGCTCATCGCGACAAGACTCTTCCGCTTGGCCTGAGGGCTGAAATTCAGATCCATGAATTCTTTACCAAAGTCGATGCTGCCCTCGCCCAGGACCAGGATGTTGGGTGTGTCGAGCAGCACGGTTTGGCTTTGGGCCAGACCGTCCTGGACGTCAAACCGCAGGATCAGGCAGTTGATGTCGGAATAACCCTTACGCGCTGCCTCCGTGAACAGAAAGCTGACAGGATTGGTCGTCGTCAGGCGCAAAAGGCTGGTCAGGACCCGGCCTCGCTCGATGGCCAGGTCGAAATCACCCTTGAGCGAAGAAACCAGCGCTCGTGGCGAGTCGCCGGACGCCTTCAGATCGACGACCAGGTACAGCTCGCCGTCGAGCGGCACGTCGACCCCCGACTGTGACAGTAACTCCCCGAGATCGATACCTTCAGCAACTAGGGTCAGGTGCAGCTCGGGCGACTTTCCACTGGCATCCACGAGAAGGGTCGAATCGATTTGTCCGCCCACAAAGTTGAAGTGGAGCGGATCGACCCGCAGCACGCCGTCGACGATGTCAAGCTCCGCCTCTACTTTGTCGATGTCGAGGTGAATGCCTTCCAGATCTTCGAGCAATACATCGAGATCGAGGTCGATGTTCTTGAGCGCCTCGAACAGGATCGCCGCATCGCCGAACACCATCCGGTGCTCGGCCTGCTGAGCATCGGCCTTGGATGCTCGCTCCGGCAACGCTTCCGGTGCATCGAGTTGAGGCACCAGGCCGAAATCGATCAGGCGAAAGAGTGGGGAATATATTTCGGCGCGCAGCGTCGGCCGTTCGCCCTTCAACGTCCCCGATAGTTTACCGGTTACCTCGGTCTCTCCGAATAGGGCCTTGCCCTCCGCACGGAAGCTTTCATCGCTGCCCGAAACCTCACCGGTGAAGGAAAGACTATCCAGCGGCACGGTCTGGAAACCAAGCAACTGGCCCAATTGGGAGGCATCCGGCACCGCCAGCGCTGCCTCCATGCGAAAGTCGTCGCGCCGTTCGATGTCGTCGAACAAGCCATTTATCGAGAGCGAGAAGAGCTTGGTATCCACTATCTCGGCGCTCAGCACTTCGAAACCGAGGCTGCCGTCCCTGTCCGACAGGTCGAACCGGCCGTGGATTTTTCCGAACTCTGCGCCTTTGGGCACCGCGTCTTTATCGAGAAAGGCCGAAGTGGCGACGTCGAATTCTCCGGTTAGCTCGACGCCCTTTAAAGATAGTAGATCGCTGACTTCGCCGGTCACATGGACCGCGGGTGGGTCCGGAGAACCGGCCGCGACATCGATGCCAGTAAGGGTGAAGCCGTCGTCCCGAACCCCCAATGCCGCTCGGGCCCAAACTGGACCGAGCTCCGGCAGGTCTAAGCCCAGGTCGAGGAGCCGAGAAATGCCTTTCGTGTTCGGCCAGCGGGCGTCCAGATCGAGCGCCAGATCCTGCATCCCAAAATCGGTTACGAGCGAGAGCTTGGCGGTCTGACCGGCAACAGTGGCGACCAGGCCGTCGGGACCTTCGGCTGCCATGCGCACATCAGAAATTACCAGCGTCTGGGTCGTGCCTTCGACATTGAAGCGCCCTTTTACGGCTTTGAATTCGGGCGCTTCGGACGGGAGCAGATGCGAAAAGATCTCGCTCGATGGCGCGGCAAAGCTCACTGCCAAAGCGATCCTCTCCAAGGGAACACCGCCCTCCAATTGCAAGGCACCCAGAGTCCCGGTGACCTCGACCCTTAGCGCATCCTTCGTACCAAGCGTAATTTTCAGATCATCGAAACGATAGGCGCCGTCCTCAAGGGACAGTCGCGCGGCAGCCGAGACCGGTCCCAGCTCCGGCAGAGATTTGGTAAAGTCGGCGAACCGCGACGGCGTGGCCTCAGTTGCGCTTGAGGTCTCAACGTTGGAGCCCCCCTGGAGCCGACGCAGCAGGTCTTCCGTAGCACGGCCGTCGATGGTCAAGTTATGCTGCGCTTGGTAATTCTCGATCGCGGCACGGGTCCTGGACCCCATCAAACCGTCGAGAAATCCGGGATCTAGACCCACTGATTTGAGCCCGCGCTGAATCAACAAGACCAGGTTGCCACCAGTGCTTGTTATCTGTTTTTCCACCAAGGGGCCCGGCAAATCGGGCGTCGATTCCGCCTCGTGGAAAAGTCGCTCCAGAAGTTCGATCGACGGCCGACTGGGGTTGGCAGCCACCGAGAGGTTAATTTTCGGATCCAGTTCAAAGGCGAATTCCTGGCCCGAGAGTTTTCCAATTTGGCCATCGGCATTAAGCTGCATTGGTCCCAAATCATTGAACTCTACCTGGGCTGAACGAAGGGTGATCCGGTCATCGGCAAGGGCTAGTTCGAAGTTTGCATGGATGGCACCGAAATCGAGCACCGGCTTACCCAGCACCCCTTCCAGCAGGGCGGGATCGGGAGCTGAAAGCAGTGTCGTGATTTCGAATTCCGAGAGGCCTGTTCGGTGGTCCGAGAAATCCAACAAAGCTCTGCCATTTAGCGACAGGCTCGCGCCCGAGCCGTGCTCCAGCCGCACCTGCAGGTCCTTTGCGACCGGCGTCTTCAGGTCCCCAACCAAGCGTCCCGCGAAGTCCACCTGGGTGATACCGTCAACAATTTCACCGAATCCGGGCGGCAGGTCGCCAAGCAACCGAAACACCTCCGGGCCTAATTTTCCGGTGAACTGCAGCGTCAGGCCCTGTCCCCGGATCAGGTCGGCAAGCCGCCCCTGCGCGTGAAACTCTTGCCCGGACCGCTCGATGACTTCTACGACGATATCTTCGACGGCGAGGGATTCCAGATTGCCGCGCAGGCGAGCAGAGGCCTCGCCGATCCCGGTCAATGGCACCTCAATTTCCAAGATTTTCGACGCCTCTTTGAT
>CAXMQD010000223.1:0-5085 GCA_964194965.1 uncultured Acidimicrobiia bacterium
GCGGCGAAGTGCAATCCGTGCAATCCCTGTGCGGCGGCGAAGTGCAATCCGTGCAATCCCTGCGCGGCGGCGAAGTGCAATCCGTGCAATCCTTGTGCGGCGGCGAAATGCAACCCGTGCAATCCCTGTGCGGCAGCGAAGTGCAATCCCTGCAATCCCTGCGCGGCGGCGAAGTGCAATCCGTGCAATCCCTGTGCGGCGGCGAAGTGCAATCCGTGCAATCCCTGCGCGGCGGCGGCCTGCAATCCGTGCAATCCCTGCGCCGCCGGCGGCACCGAGCTGACCGACGCCGAAGCGGTCGCGGCCTACGACTGCATGCTGAACGATCTCAAGGTGGCATATGCGAAGTCCGGCAACGACATCGCGGTGAGTTACGCCGATTGGCCGCGCTACAGCAAGCAGGCCTATGTGTCCGGCACCCACGGCGGGCGCTACGTCCAGAACTACGCCAACGCCAAGGCGCGCGCCTACGGCGCCTATGAAAACGCCGGGCTCATGCCGTCCGGCTCGGTGCTGGCCAAGGACAGCTTCGGGGTCAAGGCCGGCGGCCAGGTCTCGCCGGGTCCGTTGTTCCTCATGGAGAAGATGAACGCGGGCTTCAATGCCGACACCGGGAACTGGCGCTATACCATGATCCTGCCCAACGGTTCGGTGTTCGGCACCACCGGTGGGACGGGCAGCGCCAAGATGCAATTCTGCGCCGACTGCCATCTCTCGGTGGCGCCGGAGGTCGACTCGATGTTGTTCGTGCCCGAGGAATACCGGGTCAAGTAAACCCCGGGCATCGCATTGGGCGCCACGCGGACGCGAGCTCGGACGCCTCCGCACCGGCAGTCGGGACTCCGGTGGCCGTCATGAGGATCTCCAGCCTCTTGGCGGCGGTCGCCTGGCTGACGGTGTCGGGGGCGTCCGTACAGGCGGATTGCGCCACATCCGCACAATTGGGCTTCGCCCGGGGCCTGGCGGCCTACGACGGCGGCGACTACCGGACCGCCTTCGAGGAATGGCGGGCGCTGGCCGAGGCCGGCGACGCCGAGGCCCAAACCGCCCTCGCCAGCCTTTACGTGAGCGGCCAGGGTACGCCGGCGAACCCGGCTCGGGCGGTGCATTGGTACCGGCGCGCCGCCGAACAGGGCGAACCGATCGCGCAACAGAACCTGGGTGATCTCTATGGACGGGGCGTGGGGGTTGGGCGCGATCTGGTGAGCGCCTACGTCTGGCTGGCGCTGGCGGCCGATCAAGGCCGGCGCTGGGCCGAACGGCGCCGCGGCGAAGTGGCCGCCCAATTCAGTCCCGAACAACACGCCGAAGCCGAAGCGCGGCTCGCGGCCCGGCGCCGGGCGCGGGACGAGTAGTCGTCAGGCCTCCGGCCGCCGATCGTGGCGCCGCAGCACCAAGGCCAATACCAAGCCCACGGCGCTCAAGACCGTCATGGCCAGGAAGGCCCGGCCCGCGGCCGCCTCGTAGAGCGCGCCCGCCAGAAGCATGGCGAGGCCCATGGCGACGCCGCTGGAGAGCGCGGAATAGAGGCTCTGGGCGGTGGCCGCGAGCCCGGCGGGCGCCGCGCGCGCCAGGAAATGCATGGCCCCCAGGTGCGCCGCGCCGAAGGTCAGCGCGTGCAGTGCCTGAACCGCGATCAGCACCCCGAGATCCGTGCTCGCGGCCAGCACGGTCCAGCGCAGCATGCCGGCCAGCGCCGCCAGCGCCAGCAGCGCCGCCGGGCTGGCGCGCGCCATGACCCGGCCGCTGAACGCGAACAACAGCACCTCGACGATGACCCCCTCGGCCCAGAGCCCGCCGATCGTCGCCTCGCTCAGCCCCGCCGCCTGCCAGTGCAGCGCCGAGAAGCCGTAGTAGGCCCCGTGACTCGCCTGGATCAGGGCGGCCGCGCCCAGGAACAGCTGGAAGCGCCGGTCCCGGAGCAACTGGAGCGGGCTGAGCGACGCGCCGCCCTGGCGCCGTCCTGGCGCGGCCGGCAGCGCTAGCGCCGCGAGCAGGGTGAGTGCCAGCGCGCCGAGCACCAGGAAGAACACCAAGTCCGGCGCGCGGTCGGTGATCAGGGAGCCGGCGCCGATCGTGCTCAGGATGAAGGCCAGCGAACCCCACAGCCGGATGCGGCCGTAGTCGAGGCGCTCGCGCAAAACCGCCGCCATGGTCTGGCTCTCGACCAGCGGGATCATGGGCTGGAAGCAGACCGCCGCCGGCAGCATGACCAAAAGGATCGGCCAGAACCCGCGCGCCTCGAAAAAGCCGGTGAAGAACACCATGCAGAGCGCCGCCGCCACCACCAGGGTCGCCTTGGCGCGGCCGCTGCGGTCGGCGATCTGGGCGATCGCCGGGGTCGTGACGATCCGGATCCAGGAGGTCAGCGCAAAAACCAACCCGATCTCCGCCGCGCTCAAGCCACGGCTCTTCAAGAACACCGGCCAGAATGGCTGATAGATGCCGACCGTCAGAAACACCGCTCCGTAGAAGGCGGCGTAGCGCAGGGCGACAGCACGGGTGCGGGGCTCGGCCATCGCCCAGGTATAGCCCCCGGTTGGGCGCGCGGTCGAGGCTCGCGTTTACGATTGAAATTCGGCCTGCCGGGAGCCGGGAGCAGCCGGCGTTCCGACACGGCAATCGATTCCGTAATTTGTCATAACCAGACGTTCGAGCGCCTGGCCACAACCATGGCAATCCTCCCGTGGCGATGGTATTTTCGCGCCCGTGGGAAATCTTGCCCGGTCTGACGCGCGCCGAGATCCAAACGGCCTCCGCCAAATCACATTCGGACGAATTTCCACTTTGATTTCTTGCAACATCGGGAAGTGAAATGGCGAAAACCATTGACCGGCGAATGGCGGCAGAGATGGACGGCGAGTTTGTCGTCTTTCTGATTGGTCTGCGCATCAACAAGGTGTGGAAAGTCCATAAGTGGCTTCCGGTGTTTCTCGCAATGCCGCGTATGCTCAAGGAACTGCATAGTGATCCTGAATCCGGCTTTCTTGGCCACGTGATGTCGATGCGTGTGATGGTCCAGTATTGGCGCTCGTTCGATCATCTGGAAGCGTATGCGCGCGACTCCAATCGTCTGCACTGGCCGGCGTGGGTCGCCTTCAACCGACGGATCAAAGCAAGCCATGGCGATGTCGGAATTTGGCATGAGACCTATCGCATTTCTCCAGGAAACTACGAGGCCATCTATAGCGGTATGCCGCCCATTGGCCTTGGAGCAGTCGGCCGTTTGGTGGCCGCCAACGGTCGACGCGAGGCGGCACGGCAACGGATGCGGTCGGGCTCATAGTAGTCGAGGCTGGCCTTGAGCCGGGCGCGGTTCCGGCAATAATGAGGCCGGCGGCTGGTTAAGAAGGAGGACCGGATGGCGGATCGGAGCGAAACCTCGCTCGGCGAGTTCGATTACGTGATCGTGGGCGCGGGTTCGGCGGGCTGCGTGCTGGCCAACCGGCTGTCGGCCGATCCGGATCAACGGGTCTGCCTGCTCGAAGCCGGCGGCAAGGACAGCTACATCTGGATTCATATCCCGATCGGCTACCTCTACACCCAGAACAACCCCAAGACCGACTGGTGCTTCAAGACCGAGGCCGAGCAAGGCCTTAACGGTCGCGCGCTCAACTATCCGCGCGGCCGGGTGCTGGGCGGCTGCTCCTCGATCAACGGCATGATCTACATGCGCGGCCAAGCGCGCGACTACGACGGTTGGCGCCAGCTCGGCAATCCGGGCTGGGGCTGGGACCAGGTGCTGCCGCTGTTCACCCGTGCCGAGGACTACTACCAGGGCGCCGACGATCGGCATGGCGCGGGCGGCGAGTGGCGGGTCGAGGACATGCGCCTCAAATGGGAGATCCTCGACGCCTTTCAGGAGGCCGCGTCTCAGGTCGGCATCCCCAAAACCGAGGACTTCAATCGCGGCGACAATGAGGGCTGCGGCTACTTCCACGTCAACCAAAAACGCGGCGTGCGCTGGAACACCTCGAAGGCCTTCTTGCGCCCGGTTCAGGACCGACCGAACCTGACCGTGATCACCCAAGCTCAGGCGACGCGTCTGCGTCTGGACGGGCGCCGGGCGGTCGGCGTCGAAGCGCGGGTGCGCGGCAAAAACGCCTATGTGTCGGCGCGGCGCGAGGTGATCCTGGCCAGCGGCGCCATCGGCTCGCCGCAACTGTTGCAGCTCTCGGGCATCGGCCCGGGGGCGCTGCTTCGGGAGCACGGCATCCCGGTGGTCCATGCCCACGAAGGGGTCGGCGGCAACCTCCAGGACCACCTCCAGGTGCGGCTCGCCTTCAAGGTCAAGAACACCAAGACCGTGAACGAGCAAGCCAACAGCCTGTTGGGGCGCATCGGCATGGGGATCGAGTATTTCCTGTTCAAACGCGGGCCGCTGACCATGGCGCCAAGCCAGCTCGGCGCCTTCGCCAAGTCCGACCCGGCGCTCGAGACTCCCGATCTCCAGTATCACGTTCAGCCGCTGTCATTGGAAAAGTTCGGCGATCCGCTGCACCCCTTCCCGGCGTTCACCGCCTCGGTCGCCAACCTGCGGCCGGAGAGCCGGGGGACGGTGCGTATCACCAGCCCGGATCCCTTCGCGGCGCCTTCGATCCGGCCCAACTACCTCTCGACGCTGAACGACCGCCGAATCGCGGCCGAGGCGATCCGGCTGACCCGGCGTATCGCCGCCGCCTCGGCGCTGGCGCCCTTCGAGCCCGAGGAGTTCAAGCCGGGTTCGGAATTCCAGAGCGACGACGAGCTGGCCCGTGCGGCGGGCGACATCGGGACCACCATCTTCCATCCCGTCGGCACCGCCAAGATGGGCCAGGACGAAAGCGCGGTGGTCGACGAACGTTTGCGGGTGCGCGGCATCGAGCGCTTACGCGTCGCCGACGCCTCGGTCATGCCCCGCATCACCTCCGGCAACACCAACGCACCGACCATGATGATCGCCGAAAAAGCCGCCGACATGATCAAAGAGGATTGGCGGGGGTAACAGACACCCCTGTCGTTGCCGGGCTTGACCCGGCAATCCAGGAGTCCAGCCGAAAAGATTGGACCCTCGGGTCAAGCCCGAGGGTGACCTGATTCCGATTG
>CAXMQD010000224.1:0-2482 GCA_964194965.1 uncultured Acidimicrobiia bacterium
TAGCGGATGATCCGGGGCATGTAGGAATAGACCGCCTTGTCGTCGGCGACCCCGGTGCCGACAGCATTGGCCAAGGTCACGTTGCCCTTGCGGTAGGCGCCGAACAGCCCCGAAACACCCAGCAAGGTGTGCTTTTCGAAGACCGATGGGTCGAGAAACTCGTCGTTGATGCGGCGATAGATCACGTGCACCGGTTCGAGGCCCTTGACCGTCCGCATGAACACCCGGTCCCTCTCCACCACCAGGTCCCGCCCTTCGACCAGTGGCGTCCCCATCTCCCGGGCCAGGAACACGTGCTCGAAATAGGCGCTGTTGTAGACCCCGGGTGACAACAGCGCGATGGTCGGCTCGTCGATACCCTCCGGCGCCACGGCGGCGAGCGCATTGGCCAATTGACGGCCGTAATCATCGACATCGGCGATCGGGATGCCCTCGGCCAAGTCCGGGAAGGCGCGCATCATCATGTGGCGGTTCTCGATCACGTAGGAAACCCCCGACGGCGTGCGGGCGTTGTCCTCCAAGACCTGGAAACGGCCCCTGTGGTCGCGGACGATGTCGGTCCCGCAGATGTGAACGTAGGTTCCCTTCGGGGGCTCGAAACCCTCCATCTCGGGCCGGTAGTTGGGGTTGCCGAGGACCAGTTTCGCCGGCACGACACCGTCCTTCAGGATCTTTTGGCCGTGGTAGATGTCGTGAAGAAACAGGTTGATCGCGGTCACGCGTTGGCGCACGCCCGAATCGATCAGGTGCCAGTCTTTCTTCGAAAGTATGCGCGGAATGACGTCGAACGGCAGGATCCGGTCGATCGCGTCGCGGTCCCGATAGACCGTGAAGGTGATGCCGAGATTGAAGAGCTCCCGCTCCGCATCCCGCGCGCGGCGGCGCAGCGCCGCCAGGTCGAGCCGTTCCAACCGTTCGCGAATGCGCCTCGTGTGCCCCAGACCACGGCGCCCGAACATCTCGCAAAAGAACCCATCGGCCCCGTAACCCTCGAGAACGCCACTCGCCGCCTGGCGGCGAGGTTTTTTGATGTGAGCAGGCATGACAGCGCGAACAATAACCTAAAACGCGTCCTTGGAAAGCTTGTCCGCGCCGGATTTTGAACGGGCCTAGCACGCGGGCGCGCCAGACTTTGGGCGCGGCAGACTCCGGAATTAGCAGACTCCGGGCGTCGTCCCGGGGCCCAAGTCAATTGAACGACCGCACCGCCGGGCCAGTCCGGCGCGACGGATCCTCGTGCTCGCGATCCAATCCGCAACATTCGGATCGTCTGCCTGGGGAGCGGTATTGGGCCAACACAACAGGCTCTCGCAACGGTCCTCATCCGGAGTGTTAAGGAAATATTAACCAATTCCCTAACAACTGATGAACCAGTGTAAACCATTGCGCTAGTTAAAGAGATCGAGCCAGTAGTAAAGAAAAATATGTACGGCAGGTTGTTGTTTGCGGTCGCAGCTTCTTTTTTTCTTCGGCACCGATGGTTCGGGCCACCTGCTGGCAGCGCATCAAGATCGTTGAGTGGTTTGGGGCACACCAAAGTCATTTCAGTCATATCGACAGTAAATGCTTAAAACTGGTAATTACTTAGTAAATTGTATGATTAAAAATATATTAGTTTGTTTAATGCCTTAAAATAACGATAACAGATACAAAAGGAGTAAAAAGCACAAGATCTGTTGCAAACAACCATAGAGATAGATAGCGTACTTCAGGATGCGGGGACTTCAGATGGACTCTACCGAAGGAGCAAGCGCGTCAACTTGGTTCAAGCCACACATCGAAGATAAAAGCCGGAGCGCGCGGGGAAAATACTCCATGCGGACACGCGTGATCATGTTCGTTGTTGGTTCTTTACTCAGCTGGAGTGTTGTGCTCTTGCCGATTGTGGCCTTTGGCCATGAATACGTCTTGGTGGGAACTGAATTCGACACTGAATATCTGCCCCGCTTTCAGAAGTGGACCGGTGTGTTGGAGCGGCATCGCGCCGGCCCGATCGCGACCGGATGGCCCTGCGCCGGTGGAGTCGAAGGCGCCTGTGCCGGCCCGGCATGGCTGGCATTCCTGGACCAGTTGGAGACCGGCGCGCTCTCGGACCAACTCATCCAAGTGAACCGCTACGTCAATGAGATCCAGTACATCCAGGACGTCGCCAACTGGGGTGAAAGCGATCATTGGGCGGCACCGGCCGAGTTCTTCGCCAACGGCGGCGACTGCGAGGATTACGCGATCGCCAAGTACTTTTTATTGCGGGAACTTGGGGTTCCGCCAGAGCAGCTAAAAATCGTTGTGTTGCACGATCGGCGGCGCCGGCAGATCCACGCGGTTCTGACGGTCACCCGGGACCACCGGACTCTGGTGCTGGACAACCTGCGCGACCGGATCGTGCCGTGGCGTGAGCTCGACCACTACCTGCCGATCTACTCGCTCAATGAGCGGTCGGCATGGTTACACACCCGCGCGGAATCCCTTTTAACTCTACGTC
>CAXMQD010000225.1:0-2244 GCA_964194965.1 uncultured Acidimicrobiia bacterium
GCGGTATTGCCGAACGGTGGGATCGAGATCGATGACCGGATGCGGACCACCAGGGCCGGCATCTACGCCGCCGGCGATGTCACCGGGCGCGATCAGTTCGTCTACATGGCCGCTTACGGCGCGAAGATCGCGGCCATCAACGCCCTCAATGGCGACGCGCGGCGCTACGACAATCTGGCCATGCCGGCCGTCGTTTTTACCGACCCGCAAGTGGCAAGCGTCGGCCTCACCGAGGCGGCGGCCCGGGCGCAAGGCATCGAGGTGAAAACCTCGACCCTGTCGCTCGACAACGTGCCGCGCGCGCTTGCCGCCCGCGATACGCGCGGGCTGATCAAGCTGGTCGCCGATAGCGCGACCCGCAAGCTGATCGGCGCTCATATTCTGGCGCCGGAGGGTGCCGACAGCATTCAGACGGCGGCCCTCGCGATCAAGCAGGGCCTGACCTATACCGAGTTGGGGGAGATGATCTTCCCCTATCTCACCACGGTCGAAGGTCTGAAACTCGCCGCGCAAACCTTCGAAATGGATGTCTCCAAACTGTCGTGCTGTGCCGGTTAGCCGGTCATCGCGGGCGCGCTGTGACCCGCGCTCGAACGCCCCAAGCGGGACCTTCGGCCCAGAAACCGCAGGCTCGGCATCCAAAATCTCAAAATGTGACAATGCAAGGCCTGGCCCCGCAAGGCCTGGCCCCGCAAGGCTTGGCCCCATTGAGCGCATTTGGTGCAGCGGGGCTTTTCTTTTGCCGCCGGCTGCGCTCTCATGCCGAGCTTGAGTGATCGACGGAGGGCGGTAATCCGGTCCTGAGACGGAGACGGAGGCGCGGGCGGAAGAGTGATGGCGAATCGTACGGCATTTGCAGGTATTCTGTGCATTGGGCTTGCTGGCTGCGGCCTAGGTGGTCCCGAGGTCATTGCAGAAAGCGAGTTCACGGTGAGTATCGTCGGCGGTAAATGGAGAAATCCTATATCTTTGGCGGAAAGCCACTGCGCGCAATATGGGCGCAAGGCGGTCGAAGTTTCTCACCGCTCGATAAATCCTAGCGAGCTCACGGTTCTCTACGTTTATGACTGCGTCGATAAGCCATGATCCCCGGCGCGGATTAATACCAAAGGTCCTTAATATTGACCCATAGAAATCGCGGTTCCCTTGGCCGTTGAATCGACATACGATTTCCGTAATCCGGGAAGTTCTTTAAAAGGCACCGGCACAGGGGCCGACACTGGGGCCGACACTGGGCCCGATACTGGGGATGTGATTATGAAATACCGCGTGATTTCCGCCGACTGCCACATCGACCTGCCGTGGCTGCCGCCGGATCTGTTCACCGCCAATGCGTCCCGGGCGCTCAAGGAGCGCATGCCCTATGTCGCAGAGGGCGAAAAGGGACCGGCCTGGGTGAGCCGGAACGGTGGCTACTTTGGGCTTCAGAACGGCATGGGATCGGGCGGGCGGGAATACGTTCCGGGCCAAATTCACCGCTCCGACCTGATGGCCGCCGAGGGGCTTTACGAGGACGGCAAAAACGGGACCCGGCGCCTAACCGACCCGGACTTGCGCATCAAGGACCAGGACCGGGACGGCGTTCAGGCGGAGGTGCTGTTCGGCATCCTCGGCGCCGGCGAGCGCCTGAACGACGGCGTGGCGGCGATCGAGATGATGCGCATCTACAACGACTGGCTGGCGGATTTCTGCGACAGCCATCCGGCACGCTTCGCCGGCCTGGCGTCGATTCCCAATCACGACGTCGCCGCCGCCACCACCGAGATCGCGCGGGTCGTGGCGCGTGGTGCCCTGCGCGGCCTCGAGGTCGCCAACAGCACGGACATGAAACCCCTGTTCGATCCCGATTGGGATCCGCTGTGGCGGGCGGTCGCCGAGTCTGGCTTGCCGCTGCACTTCCACACTATCGGCGGCCGGAAGCCGGATTTCGCGGCCATGCCGAGGTTGCAGGGGCGCCAGGCCCACGCCGTCTTCATCACCGGCTTTCAGCTCGGCATGGCCCGGATCCTGTTGGAGATCATCTATTCCGGCGTGCTCGAAACCTACCCTTCGCTCAACGTCGTCATCGCCGAGAGCGGCATCGGCTGGATCCCCTATCTCCTCGACCGGATGGACATGGAGTGGGAGGAGCAATACAAGGACCTGACTCTGCGCATGAAGCCGAGCGACTACTGGCATCGCCAGTGCCGGGCGACCTATCAGAGCGACGAAATCGGGCTCCGCCTGCTCGATATCCTGGGCGAA
>CAXMQD010000226.1:0-3553 GCA_964194965.1 uncultured Acidimicrobiia bacterium
GGCCACGGCCTGGGCGGCGGCGTAGCGCAGCGGGATCACGTGGATTCCGTAGCCGCGCACCAGATCCTGGCGAGTCGGCGCGACGATCGGTCTGGTCAGCGTGTTCGCGGCCTGCTGCAGGGTAATTACCTTGTAGATACCACCGTCGAGGGTCAACGCGGCGCCGTTGAGCGCGAGAATGTTCTCCAGCGCCGGGATCACCGCATTGCGCGCAAGCGGCCGGCTGGTGCGTGCGGTTATCTGGCCCTGGACACTGGGATCGATGATGTAGCTGACGCCCAGGGTCTCGCCGAGCACCACATCCACGACCTCACGAATCTCTGCGTTGGCGAAATTGAGCGTGACCTGGCCGTCTTCCTGGATGGTGACGTCCAGCAGTTCCGTCGGCAGGCGCCGGGTCAGAACTCCGGTGCCGCGAAAGACTTCCGCCTCGGTGACGCCGCCCACCTCCGCGCCCAGGGGCATCGGGCCATCGACCGGCGCAGCCTGGCCGCGGGCGGGCTCAGCCTCGGGCCGTTCTGATTTGGCGCCGACAGCGCGGGCCTCGTCCGGTGGCGCCCCGACCCCGCCAGTCTCGCAACCAGCCAGCGGCACGGCGAGCAATACGGCAAGCCAGCCCACGCGCCTAGCGCGCAGAAATGCCGAAAAAAGGGATCCCCCCAGGCCCACTTATGGCCTCCCCAACATCCAATATTAGGCAGCAACGATCACGATGCCGGTACATTTCTTAAGATTTTGTTAAGGAAAAAATCAAGTGGTCTGCAAAATAGAATCAAGAATCAAAACGACATAGCGGACATTGGTCAACCGATATTTAAAGAAACGGGCGTTTCCTGGTGTGTAATGGTCATCAATTCTGGGTCGCAGAGACACGCGCTCATTCAATTTCTTTTTTCGTTTGGGAAGGCTCCTGGGCGCCCTGCTTCCGTTCCCTGCGTTTCCGGCGCTTGGGTTTCTGAACCGGCGGTGGCACATCGTAGGATAGCTCGATGTGTTCTTCGACATCGCCGCGTCGGAAGGTAATGCGGCTTGGTTCAATCGAATCCAAGACCCAGCCCTGGAAACTGTCGCCCACGCTCAGACGCGCGAAGCTGGTCGCGTCCTTTAGCCTGACGATGGCGATCTGCTCCTCGGAAGAGATAATCACGCCGACCAGCGTAACCTGAAGCTCGGGCTCGGCGGCCGCAACGGCGGCCACTCCTGCCGCCGGCGGCCGGCGGGTCGGTGAGAACAGCGGCCGTTCGAGAATCGCCGCAAAATCCGCCACCGGCGCCACGGAGTAGCTGGGTTGCGCCGGCAGCGCCGCCAAGGGCGGCGCCTCGCCGGCACCGGCCGATGGCGCCGGTTCGGACGGCTCCCGCCGGGCCTGGTCATAGACGAAGGCCCCGAGCGCGAAACAGACCCCCACCAAGAAGGTCACGGCCAGCCAACCCGATCCGCGGCGCGCGATCATCCCGCCGCCGGCCGTAAATATCCGAAAAGATCGAGGCGCACCAGCAACGTCGGGTCCATCTGCACCGCCTGATTGCGGCGGCGCCGGGCGCGCCGGTTACTGACCTCCAGATTATCGACGAACAGAAGCGTCGATCCGGCCTCGAGCCCGTGGAGCACGCGCAGCACCTGGGCGACGGTGGCGGTCATCTGGACCCGGACCCCGATGCGCCGGAAGCCGCCATCGGCCTTGACCGGCAGGATCTGCACGCTGCGCAGTCCGCCACCGCCCTCCGACACCATCGCGTTGACCAGCTCCTGCAGTTCCGCCCCAGCCAGAGCGTCGGTATGTCCCCCCAGATAGGCGCCGATCTCCGACTGCCGCGACTTCAGGGCGTCCAGACGGTCCTGTAGCGCCGGCCGCGCGGCGGCGACGCGGCGATAGCGATCAAGCAGGTCCGCCGCCTGGTTTACCGCGGCATCGGTCTCGGCATAGCCCGCGACGATCGGCGCCGCCACGAAGAAGTAGAGGCCGAAAACTACCCCGGCCGACAACGCAAGCGCCGCGAGGCGGCTGACCCAGCCCGGCGCCATCAACCCGGCTCCCGCGCGATCTCTAGGAGTCATTATCAGCGCTCCTCGGCATCACTGTAGCTTCCAGGTTAAAGCGTTCGAGACCGATTTTCTGATCCATGGTAACCGGCGCGCTGAACCGCACCCCGGTCAGCATCGCCGACTCCTCGAATAGGCCGATCAGCGATGACGGCTTGGCGGAATAGCCCGACAGCGTGAGCCGCCGGCCGCGATACCCGAACTTGAGCACCCAGGTGTGATCCGGCACCAGCTGGGTCAGTTCGTCGAGCAACTCGATCGGGCTGTGCTCGCCGCGCTTGCGCTCGACCACGAAGCTACCGCGCTGGAGAATCTCCTCGATCTGGGATTTCAGATTGTCGGCCGCTATTGCATCGCCTTTGACCCTGGCGAGCTCGGTCTTGGTCGCCGCCAAGAGTTTCCGTTCGCGCTCAAGCGGCAAATAGAGCGCGGCCGCCGACAGCAAAAGCGCCACGACCAGGAGCGCAAGCACGAGGTGACGGCCAAGGCCGGTCCGGACCCGGGCCGCACCGGCCGGAAGTAGGTTGAACGGCCGCGCGGCCTCCTCCGGCCCCCCACCCACGGCGAGGCGGTCGGGCGCGAGACCCCACGACGTGGCGAGTTGCACCACTTGGTCCGCGACCGCCCGCGGGACCACCACCAGGTCGACCTTGATGCGTTTCCTTTCGGGATCGCTGCCCTCGAGGCGGTAATCGAAGTAGACCTCGTCGGCTTTGAATGGCGTATGACGGTCCATCTCGAAGCCGAGCACCTCGCGCAGATTTTCCGCCGCCGCCGCCGGTAGGTCCACCAGGCGCCGCAGCACCTTGTCGCGCGGCATTTTCAAGACCACCTCGGCGAAGCGCGCCCGGGCACCGCGAACGATCCGGGAAATCGAGTCACGCTGGCCGGAATCTGGCCGGCCGGCGACGTCGGCGGACGAGATCGTCACCTCGCCGAGTGGCCGGGTATCCCGGCCGTTCTCGAAGTCGAATCGAGCCCGCTCATCCGAGATTTCGACAATTAGGCGCTGTCCGCCGCCCTCCAGCCGCCCACGCAGGACCGCGGGCAGGAACGCAGCCATTTCACCGCCCCACCAGCGGAAAAACCTGGAAACTCCCCTGGCTATTGAAGTCGGAAGGTTTGTCATCGCCATGAATTGGGCCGTTTCACCCGGATCCATCGATCGTGATATTCGAGGTTCACTGATATTCGATCTCGCTTATCCTACACCCGCCACCCGTGGGCAAGATGAAAGCCGCTGCCCCCGCCATCGCCGCGAAGTTCGATTTTGTCAATGGATATAGCTCATTATCATGTTTGGTTACCGTCCAAATGATAGCTACCTAACCCGGAACCTCGGTTCGGTCGAAGACAATCCGGCGGCGGCGCGGGGCGCAGGACCATGAACCGACCGGGGCCGGACATTTCAGCTCGGCGGCCCGGTCGCGCCCGACTTGGGCGCGACTTGCAGAACCGGCCAGGCACGGCCGCCGCCGTCGAGGAATTCTGCCTCGATCGCGACCAACTC
>CAXMQD010000227.1:0-4083 GCA_964194965.1 uncultured Acidimicrobiia bacterium
AGCACCTCGTTGCTCCAGGCAGTGGCCGGCATGCTCGACTTCCAGGCGGCGCGCTTGTTGATGGATGGCGAGGTGCCGAGCCAGGCCGGCAACAACCACCCGACCGTCAGTCCGACCGGCGTATTTCGCACCAAGGACGGCCAGATCACCATCGCGGCCTCGGGCCAGAGCATGTTCCGGCGGCTTTGCGAAACCCTGGGATTGCCCGAACTGGTGGACGATGCCCGCTTCAAGAATCCCGGCGATCGATCCCAGAACCGCGACCAATTGAACGCGATCCTCGAGCAATGTCTCACCCAGTACGCCCACGACGAGATCGTCCAGCGCCTGAACCAGGCCGGCGTGCCGGCGGGGCCGATCCTCGATATCGAACAAGTGTTCCAGAACGAGCAGGTCAAGCGGCTGGGCCTCTCGGCGAAGGTGCGCTCTCCCGAGTTGGGTGAGATCGAGATTCAGAACGTCCCGTACCGACTGTCCCGGACACCGGGCGCGGTCCGGTCGGCGGCGCCGGAGCGCGGCGAACACACCGACGAGGTCCTTGCCGAACTTAGCCATAATGCCGACGATATCCGTGCCTTTCGCGCGGCCGGGGTCGTGTGAGGCCAGGGTTGTATGATGTTGGGTACCTCATTGACCCACGACGGCGGCTGGACCAAGACCATCGATTAGGAGCACGACGCCATGACCAATCCTCGCATCGCTTACCAGATGTCGAGCGCCCGTAAGCGGATTTCACCGCCCGATGGCAAACCGTTAATCGTCCACCTCGTGGTGAACGTCGAGCACTGGCGCTTCGAGCACGCCATGCCGCGCAAGATCATCACAGCACCCCACGGCGCCGAGCAGGTGCCGGATATTCCGAACTACTCCTGGGCCGAATACGGCATGCGCAGCGGGATGCCGCGAATCCTCGATCTCTTTGCCGACCGGGGCGTGCCCGCGAGCACGTCCATCAACGCGGGCGTGGTCGACGCCTATCCTGAGTGCGCCGAGGCCATGCTCGAGGCAGGCTGGGAGTTCATCGGCCACGGCATGCACCAGAAGTCGATGCAGGCCGAGGAGGCCGAAGCGGAACTGATACAGGCTGTGCTCGACAAGCTCGCGAGCTTCACGGGACAAAGAACCCGCGGCTGGCTGAGCCCGGGGCTCAAGGAGACCGCCGATACGCCGGACGTCTTGAAAGCGGCGGGCATCGATTACGTCTGCGACTGGGTCGTCGACGACCTGCCGGCCTGGATGACGACCGCGAGCGGGCCGCTGATCGCCATGCCCTACAACCTCGAGATCAACGACAGCATCATCTACGCCGTCGAGAAGCACGCCTCGCCCGAGATGTACCGGCGCATGACGGACTCGGTGGCGGCCTTTGAAAAGGAGTTCGACCGCAACCCACGAGTTATGGCGTTGGGCCTGCATCCCCACCTGATCGGTGTGCCGCACCGCATCGGCTACCTCGAGCGGATGATCGACGACCTGCTCGGTCGGGACGACACGATCTTCATGACCGGCAGCCAGATAGCCGATTGGTTCGCCGCGGCTGACAACGGGAGTCCTTGACCCAAGGCGCCGACCGGGCAACACAGCACCCAGATAAAGTTTTCAGGAGCGACAGGTAGAGCGCTCGCACCGCCGGCATGGTCTGATTTTCGCTTCCTCGCCAAGACCAGACGTTCGAGCACGCCGCCGCCACCATAGATTCCTACCAAGGTGGCGAAACAGCACCACCCAGATATCCCGGAATCAACTCGGGCATGGTCCCTGGCCACATGGTCACGTTTACCAGCGACCCGAAGACGATCGGAAGGGCCAAGCCAACAAGTTGGGCCAGCACAAGGGAGAAGCGGAGGGAAAACCGGGCCATGCGCCACCAGTAGAAGAAAAGGAAAATAACGAATCCGACATAGACCCCCATGAGATAACAGACACTCAACAACGTCACGACCAACAGCAAGATGCGCAGAAACACGAGGCGCTCGAATGGGATTTTTTCATTGTCGGGTGCCGGGGGAGCATGCGGTTGCGATTCCGGCCGTCCGACAATACGGACGTCGCCAATTGAAGCGGCGATCTGAAGCAGCACCGTACCAGCAAGGATGACAGCGATCATGATGCCGCCCTTGAACTCCGGCTGCAGTGCCATCACCAGCAGCCCCGCCAAAACGGCAAGCTGAAATATCCCGAATAGCACGGCTTCCCGGTTGCTCCCGATCCTTTGAACTTCATCCGGCATCGGAAGCCCGAACCCGTTCCCGATTCCCGGATCTCTTGGCAATCCGGGACACACACCAAAATCCGGAAATCAGTGTCAGGAGCATGAGGACAACGGAGATAGGGCTGCCCACGAAGACGGAAAAGGTTCCCAGGCTGCTTTGCAAGGCAAAATAAAAATTGAACTCGATGACCCGTCCAAGCACAAATCCAATCACCGTACCGATCACGGGATAACCGAAACTCTTTTGGAAATACCCGAATATACCGAAGGCCGTTACCATCACGATGTCCCAGAAATTCATCCGAATGGCAAAAACGGCCACCATGGAAGTCACCAGGACGACGGGCGCCACATACCGGATATCTATGCCCGGGACGCGCGAAAGCACGGGACTGAATATCACCGTGAGGATGGAATTGATGATGTTTGAAAGCAACAAGCCCAGAATCAACGCCCAGGCCAGGTCCGCGTTGTCTTCCAGAAATAACGGTCCGGGTTGCAAGCCGTGCAGTTGCCAGGCCGCCAGCACCAAGGCCATGTCCGCGCTCCCCGGAATACCGAACAATAAGGTGGGAAACAACGCCCCGCCGTCCTTGGCGTTGGTCGCCGCTTCGGTGGCTACCAACCCCTCGATCGAACCCTTGCCAAATTTTTCCGGTTGTTTGGATGCCGCGACGGCCGCGTTGTAGGACATGAATTGGGCGACGGTACCGCCGACCCCCGGAAGTGCCCCGACAAAGGTGCCGATGGCGGAACTGCGTAAAAAAACCCAAAAATACCGAAACGGCGCGCGCAGTCCGTCCACCATCTGGCTTTGCCACGTACCGTCCAGGAGCACCTGACGGCGGGGCCCTTTTCCGGTGGCGCTGCCCCACCCCGGGGACGCGGTCTGGACCAGGTTCCCGAAGGCCTCGCTGACCACCAACAGCCCAATCACGACGACGACCAGGTTCAACCCGTCGAGCAGATAGGTGCTGCCGAAGGTAAAGCGCGGCACCGGCATGCGCGGTCCCCCCAAACCTACCGCCGAAAATATCAAACCCATGCCGACAGCGACGAGCCCCTTGGCCACATTGGAGGAAATGGCCAACACCAGTGTTACCAGTCCGAAAGTGCCGATCCAAAAGGTCTCCGCGGGCCCAAAGCTCAGCAACACCGGCACGAACACGGGAAGGAATAAGATGAGCACCAAAACGCCGAACACGGCGCCCAAGCCCGAGGCGCAGGCCGAGACATTGAGCGCGAACACTGGTTTTCCCTGCCGTGTAAGGGGATAGCCCTCCAGCATGGTCGCCGCGTTTTGTGCGGTTCCCGGCATATTGAGCAAGATCGAGGTAATGGCGCCGCCATTGGCCGCCGATCCGATGATGCCAGCGAAAAAATACATGGACAGCACAGGATCCCACCAAAAGGTGATGGGCAGAAATACGGACAGGGCAGTTACGGATTGCAGGCCCGGCACTACCCCGAAGGCCAATCCCACCAGCGTACCCGCCAATATGAACAAGAGTACGGAGGGTTGGAGCAGTTGCGCCAACCCCAGCATGAGCGGTTCACCGAAAAAGTCCATGTGTCTAATTCATAATCTCAAGAAAATATCTGTTGCGGGAAGCCCTCCCCAGAGGCAGCCCTTCAACCAAGGATCCTTGCTCACTCAAGGGTCCATTGTCCTGAGGCTGTCCAGCAGCCTGCCGTGGCCTGCCGACACATCATTTATCTTCAAAGCCCTCAAGGGTTCCCAAAAATCGGAATGATTCTGTGCGATCACGGGAACACCAAGGTCGGCTTCCAGAGAGGCAACCAACTGTGCGGCGGGAATTTGCCCGCCTGGAATCAACACGGCATCGGCCTCTGGCGCTTTTGCCATGGCC
>CAXMQD010000228.1:0-4166 GCA_964194965.1 uncultured Acidimicrobiia bacterium
GGCCGCGGCCGAACAAGGCTACGCCAAGGCGCAACGCCACCTCGGTACCCGCTACGCAAACGGCGATGGTATCGAAAGCGACCCGGTTCTCGCGATCATGTGGCTCACCCTCGCCGCTCAGCAGGGCCTGATCACGGCGGAGATGAGCCTGCAAGGGCTCCTGGGAGGCACAAGCGCGGAACAGCGCAACGAGGCCGAGCGAAAGCTGCGCACCTGGCACGCCACGACCAAACAAACATCATCCATCGAGATCAAAATCGGTATCGGTGTCTGCACGGGTTCCTGCCTGGTCGGAAACCTGGGCTCGAATCAGCGCTTCGACTATTCGGTGCTCGGCGATCCGGTCAACCTCGCATCCCGGCTCGAGGGCCAGACCAAGAACTACGGCGTCGGGATCGTGATCGGCGAGAGCACCCGGGTCCTGGCGCCGGAGTTCGCGGCGCTCGAACTCGACTTGATCGCGGTCAAGGGCCGGAGCGAGGCGGTGACGGTCTTTGGCTTGCTGGGCGATGCGGAAGCCGCCAAGGATTCCGGCTTCCAGGAATTGGGTGGACACCATGAGGCCATGCTGGTCGCCTACCGGAAACAGCAATGGCAGGAAGCGCGTGATCTGATGGCGGCCTGCGAAGGCCTCGACCCCTCCCTGAACAAGCTCTACGACCTCTATCGCGACCGCATCGGTCAGTACGAACGAACCCCGCCGGGCAGCAACTGGGACGGCGTCTTCGTCGCCCTGACCAAATAGCGGGTTGGCGGCAGCGAAGCGAGTTCTTTTGGGGCCAATGCCTTAGGCAACCTCGGCGTAGCCGAGCGCTTGGGCCCGCGCCTCCATTTCCAGAATCGGTCGATAGGCCGAAATCGGCAGCACCTCGGCACCGGCCAGGAGCAGGGCCTCGCGGGCGGTCGCCAGGTCCGGATCCTCGAACGCGGCGAACAGCGCGGCGCGCAGTCGCGCCACCAGTTCGTCGCTAGCCGTGGCACGGGTGACGTAGGGCAGGCCCGGCGCGGCCGGCGAGCGCGCCAGCACCCGCAGGCCCGCGAGTGCCTCGGGCCGATGGCGGGCCAGGAGCGCGTGGGTCACGCAGTCGGTGGCGCAGACGTCGGCTTCTCCGGCGGCCACCAGGGCCAGGCTGTTAGGGTGTCCGCCGCTTTCCACGACGCGGCCAAAGAAGCGGCCGTCGCGCGCGAGATCGGCCACCGAAGCGCGCAGCGCGCTATAGCCGGATTGGGAGGTCGCGTAGTTGACCGCCGCGGTGCGCCCGCGCAGGTCCGCCAAGCCGCGCAGCGAATCCTCACTCCGGACCACGATCAAGCTGACGTATTTGGGACCTTCGCAACCGGCTGCGTCGTAAACCGGGGTCGCGACCGGTTTGAGCGCGTTCTTGAAGGCGTGGACCAATGGATAGCCGCAGGTCTGGCTGAACAGCAACTCGGGACTGCGCCAGAGTTCGCTTAGATCGACGCCGCGGGTGAGCGCCCGCGGCGCCCCCTCCAACCCCTCGCGCGCCAGCGCCCGGACCATGCCGGCCCAGAAGGCGTCGTTGGCCGCCGCGACCTCGGGCAGGTCGTACATGGCGAGGTTGGCGATGGCCACGCTCCGTGCCTCCTTCAGTCGCTCATGCCGTCGGGCGAGCTGTCCAAGCCGTCGGCGATTTCGTAGTAGTCGCCCTTGTGGGCGGTAAAGATGTTGCGCACGGTGGCGAGCCTGCTGGGCGCGTCGAGGCCGCCGGCAGCAATGCTGATACGGTCCTGGCCGGCCGGTTCCCAGAACAGGCTGGCGCCGCAGCCGCCACAGAATCCGCGCCGCGCGAAATCCGAAGAGCGGTACCACTTCAGGCCACGATCCTCGGTCAGTACCAGGTCCCCGCGCTTGGCCGAGGTGTAGGCCGCGACGTGGCCGTGGCTGCGCCGGCATTGGCCGCAATGGCAGTTGACCACCGCGCGCAACGGTCCATGAACCTCGTAGCGCACCGCGCCGCACAGGCAGCCGCCGGTCGCGCGCGGCGCGGCGTCACCCTTAGCCGTCATTGGCGCCATCCTTCTCAATCACGGGCTCGTTTCCTTTGGTTTCGAGTTCGCGCAAAAGCCCCCGGAGCAAAGCGATCACGTCGGGCGGCTGGACCACCGCCGCACGGATCAAATCGTCGAAGTGCCGGGTCAGGGTCTGGATATGCTCGGTCGAATTGAACACCAGATACATGTTGCCGACATAGACCGCCGCCCGCTTGGGTCCGAAGATGGTCAGCGGCACGGAATAACGCTGCAGGCCATCGAACAGGAACCAGCGGAAGGTCGGATAGAGCTCGTCGAGCAGCACAGTCATGGCGTTGAGCTGCGCGGCGCGGCTCTCCACCGGCAAGCCGCTCCAGATCCCGTGGCCGCGGGCGAAGTCCTCGAGCGCCTGAATCGATGAGCAGACCTCCATGTCGGTCTCGGGCAGGCGGCTGTACGCGAGCCGCTCCTCGGCCTGCTCGATTCGTGCCTTGGGGGTCCCGGCGCCATAGTCCTTGTATTCGTAGCGGATCACCTCCTCGGTCCGGAGCAGGTCGGGCAGGGTCGCGGGCACGTAGCGGATCTTGTAGCCAACCGCCTCGTCCTGCCAGCGCACCAGGCGCGCATCCCCGGGCGAAGCGGCACCGGATTCGATCTCCAGGGCCTGGGGAATGACATCGGTGCCGATCTGACCTTCCTGGCTCAGGCCGAGCAGCCAGTCGACACTGACCTGCTCGCGCGCGGCGATGGCGGCGATGGTCTCGGCGCGTGGCAGCCGTTCGTTGGCCGACGAGAGCAACTGGGACAGGGTCGATCGGTCGAGCCCGGCGCGCGCGGCGAAGGCCATGCGGCTCAACCCGGAGCGCCCGATCACCTCGCCCAGGCGCTCGCGAAACATGACCACGGTCTGACGCCGGTCCATTACCCCACCTCCAAGAGAGTTCTTTTTCAGAGTTTCCGGCGCCACGATACCCGGTCGTTGCGAAATATCAACATGTGATGTTTATGGTGATCATATGCATCGAATTGTGCGCTTATTCTCGTTGTCCACCTAATCCCTACCTGATATATGGAATTAGGGAGCCGCGTTGCAACTGAAGATGGCGCGGCCCGGGGGAGATAGAAGCAGGGATCGGCGATTGGCATCCATGACGGATAGGATCGCGGGGCAAGACCCGCCCCGGTTACTCAAACGCGTGGCGTGGCCGACGCTGCTGGTGGCGGCGGCGGTTTACGGCGGCTTTGGGCTCGCGACCTGGTATCACCAAGCGCTGCCCTGGTGGTTGCTGCTGCCGCTGGGGGGCTATCTGGTTGCCTGGCACGGCTCGCTCCAGCACGAGGCGGTGCACGGCCATCCGACGCCCTGGAATTGGGTCAACGAGGCCCTGGTGTTTCCCAGCCTGTGGCTGTGGCTGCCGTTCCGGCTCTACCGGGTCAGCCACCTGACCCATCACGACGACGCGATCCTGACCGATCCGGCGCGCGATCCGGAATCGTTCTATGTTGCGCCCGAAGACTGGGATCGCCTGGGACCGCTCGGCCGCGCCTATTACCGGACCGTCAATACCCTCGCCGGCCGGCTGATTCTCGGACCCCTGCGTTGCGTTTGGCTCATCCTGGCGAGCGAGATCCCCCGCCTCGCGCGCGGTGACACCGCCCACCTGACACCCTGGCTGCTGCACCTGACCGGTGCGGCGCTGGTGCTAATTTGGGCGCTCTGGGTCTGTGGCATGTCGCTTCTGGATTATTTGGTGTTCTTCGCCTATCCCGGCCTCTCGCTGACCCTGCTGCGCTCCTTCCTGGAGCATCAGGCACGGCCGGCGCCCGGCGCGCGCTCGGTATTGGTCGAGGCCGGCTGGCCGCTCGCGCTGATGTTCCTCAACAACAACCTGCACGCGCTGCACCACGCCGAGCCGCGCCTGGCCTGGTACAAGCTGCCGGCGCGGTATCGCGAGCGGCGCGCGGAACTTCTGAAGAACAACGGCGGCTACCGCTACGGCGGCTACCTGGAAATCGCCGCCCGCTACCTGTTCAAGCCCAAGGAACACCCCCGCCACCCACTCGACGCCGAGGCCGCTCCCGAGACCGCGGCGGCCGGTTAAGACCAAAGATCCAAGCGAACCCCGCCCCGCCATTGCGGACCGGGGCGGCGATGCTATATGACAGCGCGTAAC
>CAXMQD010000229.1:0-1786 GCA_964194965.1 uncultured Acidimicrobiia bacterium
CCTCACCCAGGCCGTCCATCGCTTGGCGTTTCCAAGTGCTCACCTGGTTCGGATGCACCTTGCGCTTGGCCGCGATCTCCTGGATCGTCTGGTCGCCCCGCAGCGCATCCAGCGCAACGCGAGCCTTGAATTCCGCCGTAAATCGGCGCCGTTTCGTCATCTCGTATTCCTCCGCTAGCCGGTGGAATACACCTTAACTCCCTGTCCGATTTTCTGGGACCACCTCAGGGAATGCCCAGATGCTCTAGGTGGCCATTGCATGAGTCTTACAGGCGGATTGGATAGGGTTTCTACAGACGGCTTGGATGGGGCATCAGAGACCTGGGCAAACTGGTGTTGAAGGGGGGGTGCAGGGGCCATGGGGGGTGCCTACGTTATACATGCATCTACGTGACATATTTTTCACATTTCAGATCCGTTAAGCAGCATTCGTTACATCAATATCAGCTATCACCACTCCGCAGTCTCACAGTCAGCATCAATAGGATTGACCACACCCACGTCTTCGCTACCCGACTTCGGTGCCCCATCCAGCCCCGCGCGGCGCGCGCCGTGCGCGCCGCACTCCCGAGCGCCGCCCCGGCGCCAGCACGCGCCCACGAAAAAAGCCCGCCGGTTTTCTCCGGTCGGGCCGTCTAGGCTCGCGGTTTTCTGAAGCCTGACCCTTTGTATGCCGAACAGCGTAACGCTGTAAAGGGGGTATCCGTTGGAAGATGGAAAGTTTTTTCGGCACCGCATCGGAGTCGTGAATCCGTAAGAATATCGAAGTGAAAATCCCGCGGCCGGGCAGGTTGCGCGCCGGCCCGACTCATCTTTTTTCAAGACGCGTGAGCTGCCATAATGCCGATTGGTGAAACCGACAGCCGCTTGGCGGTGAACCGGGCGCGCGGGTCCCTTCCTTATCGCGCGATCGCGTCAGGACGAAAGGTCGTGACCATGATTCGTTTATCCGTGACCGCCGCGCTGGTTATTTCGTTTTGGGCGCTGCTGCCGCCGGCCGCGGCCCGGGCCAATCACTGCCTGGCTTACGTTCAAGGGACGCCAGGTGTTGTCCCGGTCAAACTCTCGACGAACCAGGCCGCCGATGCGGTCCGGATCACCTATGTCGATCACTCCACCTTTCGCCTGCGGACGCCGGCCGGCGTCGTGATCGCGACCGATTACGCGGGCTATGCCGGTAGCGGCCCGGTCCCGACCGTCGCGACCATGAACCACGCCCATGAAACCCATTACACCGACTTCCCCGATCCCGAAATCGCGCGGGTGCTCCGGGGCTGGAACCCGATGGGCGGACCCGCGGTGCACGACCTCAAAGTCGCGGACGTTCAGATCCGCAACGTCCCGACCGATATCCGGCTATGGGGCGACATGGCCGAGGCGTTCGGCAACTCGATCTTTATCTTCGAGGTCGCGGAGCTTTGCATCGGCCATCTCGGCCACCTCCACTACAAACTGAACCCGGAACAACTCGCGCTGATCGGGCGCCTGGACATCGTCTTCGCGGCGGTCGACGGCAGCTACACCTTGGCTATTCCCTCGATGATCGAAGTGCTGCAAGACCTCCGCGCCAGCTTGGTCATTCCGATGCATTATTTCGGCGGCGAGTCGTTGGGGGCGTTCCTCGCGGGCATGCGCGAGAATTTCGCGATCGAAATCGAACGCGGCGCGACCATCGACGTCTCCCGCAAGACTCTGCCGCGCCGCCCGACCGTCCGTGTGTTGGTGCCCCACTACTGAGGGAGTAAGCCTCCGGCCGCGAGGCCGGACTTGGGAACTTGGCTTCCAT
>CAXMQD010000230.1:0-12257 GCA_964194965.1 uncultured Acidimicrobiia bacterium
GGGGGGTCGCCGAGGCGCAAGATTCATCCGGGCTCGGGACGCCGCAAGGCACCGGCCTTCTCCAAGGGGCGACAGCTCGAGCCGGCCGCGCGCGATGAGGTCTCCGCGCTGCTGGGCGCGCGGCCCCGCGACCGCGACCTGCTGATCGAGCATCTGCACCTGATCCAGGACCGCTACGGCCGGCTTTCCGCCGCGCACCTGCACGCGCTCGCCGTGGAAATGACGCTGCCCATGGCCGAGGTCTACGAGGTCGCCTCGTTCTACGCTCATTTCGATATCGTTCTCGACGGCGAGTCCGAGCCGGCCGAGATCACCATCCGGGTCTGCGACAGCCTGAGCTGCGCCATGGCCGGCGCCGAGGCCCTGTTCGCCGAGCTGCCGGACCGGCTTGGAAGCAAGGTGCGGGTGCTGCGGGCACCCTGCATGGGCCGCTGCGACCGGGCGCCGGTCGCCGAAGTCGGCCATCGCCATATCGAACGCGCCACGGCGGACAGCCTCGCCAACGCCGTTGGCGGCGACTTGCATCCCGAAATACCCGACTATCAAGACCTGGCGGCCTACCGCGCCGAAGGCGGCTACGCGGCGCTCGCCAACTGCCTCGAGGGCCGGATGACGGTCGATCAAGCAATCGAGACGTTGAGCGACTCCGGATTGCGCGGCCTAGGTGGCGCCGGCTTTCCGACCGGGCGAAAGTGGACTTTCGTGCGCGCCGAAGCCAAGCCGCGCTACCTGGCAGTCAACGCCGACGAAGGCGAGCCCGGCACCTTCAAGGACCGCTACTACATGGAGCGCCGGCCGCAGCAGTTCCTCGAGGGCACGCTGATCGCCGCCTGGGCGGTGGAGGCGGACGCGGTCTACATCTACTTGCGCGACGAATACCCGGCGGCGCGCGAAATCCTGCTCAAGGAAATCGCCGCAGTCGAGGCGGCCGGTCTCGCCGGCCACACCAAGCTCATTCTGCGCCGCGGCGCCGGCGCCTACATCTGCGGCGAGGAGTCGGCGATGATCGAATCGATCGAGGGCAAGCGCGGCCTGCCCCGCCATCGCCCGCCCTACGTCGCCCAGCTCGGCATCTTCAACCGCCCGACGTTGGTCAATAACGTCGAGACGCTCTACTGGATCCCCGAAATCCTGAGCAAGGGCGCGGCCTGGTTCGCCGAGCAGGGCAGGAACGGCAGCAAGGGTCTGCGCAGCTATTCGGTCTCGGGCCGGGTCAAGGAGCCGGGCGTCAAGTTGACGCCGGCCGGGGTCACGGTGCGCGAGTTGATCGAGGATTACTGCGGCGGCATGCGCGACGGCCATGAATTCAAGGCCTACTTGCCCGGCGGCGCCTCGGGCGGCATCCTGCCGGCCAGCCTGGGCGATATCCCGCTCGACTTCGGCAAACTCGAGGAGCACGGCTGCTTCGTCGGTTCCCACGCGGTGGTGATCCTGTCCGATCAGGACGACATAAAGGCGGCGGCGCTCAACCTCATGCGCTTCTTCGAGGACGAGAGCTGCGGCCAATGCACCCCTTGCCGCAACGGCACCGAGAAGGCGGTCAAGCTGATGGCGGCGGAAACCTGGGACACGGGCCTGCTCGATGAACTGGCGACCACCATGCGCGATGCCTCGATTTGCGGCCTCGGCCAGGCCGCGCCGAACCCTCTGACCAGCGTGCTGAAATTCTTTCCGGAGGATCTGCGATGAGCGGCGAGGTCACCTTCAACCTCAACGGCCAGGAGGTCGCGGCGCGCGAGGGCGAGACGATCTGGCAGGTCGCCAACCGCCTCGGTGTCGAGATCCCGCACCTTTGTTACGCGCCGGAGCCGGGCTACCGGGCCGACGGCAACTGCCGCGCCTGCATGGTCGAGATCGAGGGCGAGCGGACCCTCGCCGCCTCCTGCATCCGGACGCCGAGTCCGGGCATGACGGTCGCAACCGCATCCGAACGCGCCAAGAATGCACGCGAAATGGTGTTCGAGCTGCTGGTCGCCGACCAGCCAGCCCGCGAACGCGCCCACGATCCGGATTCCAAGTTCTGGCGCTGGGCCGACGATTTGGGCGTCACCTCGAGCCGCTTTCCCGCGCGCGACACGCCCGCGCCCGATTCCAGCCACACCGCGATGCGGGTCAACCTGGACGCCTGCATCAACTGCACGCTTTGCGTCCGCGCCTGCCGCGAGGTCCAAGTCAACGACGTCATCGGCATGGCCTACCGCGGCCATGGCGCCAAAGTGATCTTCGACTTCGATGCCGAGATGGGCGCGAGCACCTGCGTCGCTTGCGGCGAATGCGTCCAGGCCTGCCCGACCGGCGCGCTGATGGAGGCGAGCCTGCTCGACGATGCCGGCCTGCGCACCGAGGTCGAGGACCGCGACGTGGATTCGGTCTGCCCCTACTGCGGCGTCGGCTGCCTGGTCACACTGCACGTCAAGGACGACGCGATCCTTTACGTCGACGGCCGCGACGGGCCGGCCAACCAAAACCGGCTCTGCGTCAAGGGCCGCTTCGGCTACGACTACGTGCGCCACCCGCACCGCCTGACCAAGCCGATGATCCGGCGCGCGGACGCGCCGAAATCCGGCGACATCGAGATCGATCCGGCGAACCCCTGGAGCCACTTCCGCGAGGCCACCTGGGAGGAGGCCCTGGACGCCGCCGCCGCGGGCTTCAAGACCGTGCTGAAACGGGACGGTGGTTCGGCCTTGGCCGGTTTCGGTTCCGCCAAGGGCTCCAACGAGGAGGCCTACCTGTTCCAGAAGCTGGTGCGCACCGGCTTCGGCACCAACAACGTCGACCACTGCACCCGCCTGTGCCACGCCTCCTCGGTCGCGGCTTTGATGGAGGGCATCGGATCGGGCGCCGTGACCGCGCCCTTTACCGCCGCGGCGGAAGCCGAATGCATTATCGTGATCGGCGCTCGGCCGGGACAGAACCACCCGGTCGCCGCGACCTTCTTGAAGAACGCCGCCAAGCGCGGGGCCCAGTTGATAATCATGGATCCGCGCGGGCAGAGCATGGCGCGCTACGCGACCCACATGCTGCAATTCAAGCCGGGTCAGGACGTCGCGCTGCTCAACGCCATGCTCCACGTTATCATCGAGGAGGACTTGGTCGACCGGCAGTACATCCAGGCCTATGCCGAGGGCTTCGACGAGCTCAAGGAACGGATCAAGGCCTTCCCGCCGGAGCAGATGGCCGAGATTTGCGGCATCGACGCGGACACCATTCGCGAGGTCGCGCGCGCCTACGCCACCGCGCGTACCTCGATCATCTTCTGGGGCATGGGCATCTCCCAGTCGATCCACGGCACCGATAACGCGCGTTGCCTGATCTCGCTGGCGCTGGTTACCGGCCAGGTCGGCCGGCCCGGAACCGGCCTGCACCCGCTGCGCGGCCAGAACAACGTCCAGGGCGCCTCCGACGCCGGCCTGATCCCCTGGGTCTATCCCGACTATCGGGCGGTCAACGACGACGAGATCCGCACCATCTTCCAGGACTTCTGGGGCCAGGAGCTCGACCCCGAGCGCGGCCTGACCGTGGTCGAGATCATCAACGAAATCCTCGCCGGGACCATCAAGGCCATGTACATCATGGGCGAGAACCCGGCCATGTCGGACCCGGACCAGAACCACGCACGCAAGGCGCTCGCGAGCCTCGAACACCTGGTGGTCCAGGACATCTTCCTGACCGAGACCGCCTGGCACGCCGATGTGATCTTCCCGGCGAGCGCGGCCTACGAGAAGACCGGGACCTTCACCAATACCAACCGCCAGGTCCAGATCGGCCGCCAGGCCCTGAACCCGCCGGGCGAGGCGCGCCAGGACTGGGAGCTGATTCAGGAATTGGCGCGGCGCATCGGGCTGGACTGGAATTACCAGCACCCGCGCGAGATCTTCGCCGAGATGGCCGAGATCATGCCGTCGCTCGCCAACATCACTTGGGAGCGCCTGGAGCGCGAGGATTCGGTTACCTACCCCTGCGATGCGCCGGACCAACCGGGCAACGAGATCATGTTCGCCGAGGGCTACCCAACCGCGAGTGGGCGCGGCCGTATCGTGCCGACCGAACTGGTGCCCGCCGACGAGCTGCCCGACGCCGACTATCCCATGATATTGACGACCGGGCGCATGCTGGAGCATTGGCACACCGGCGCCATGACCCGGCGCGCCGCGACCCTCGATGCCCTCGAGCCCGAGGCGGTGGCGCTGCTCAACCAGGGCGACGTCGCGCGCCTGGGCATCGCGCCGGGCGACAGGGTCCAAGTCGAGACGCGGCGCGGCCAAATCGTACTGAAGGTGCGCCAGGACGGCGAGGTGCCCGAGGGCGTGGTGTTCATCCCGTTCTGCTTCGCCGAGGCGGCGGCCAACCTCCTGACCAATCCGCAGCTCGATCCCTATGGCAAGATCCCGGAGTTCAAGTTCTGTGCCGCGCGCGTGGCGCCGGCGCGGGCCGCCGCCGAGTAGCCCGACCTTTGCCGCCCCAGGCCGCCCCGGGCCGCCCCGGGCCGCGTTGCCAGGGCCGCGTCGCCAGGGCGCGGCATGACGACTTTTTCGGCGTTTTATGCCGCCCGCGGGCGCGGAACCGGCCAAATTCCTTGAAACGAAGGGCCTCAACCGTCATTAAGGGAACCGCGAACGCCCGCCTTGGCGTTTATGGAAACGTTGTCGTGGACCGGGCCCGCTGCGGCCCGGCCGCTATCATTAACGGGGTCATCACCAACGGGGTAAGCCAGAGATGAAGATCGCCATCCCGAGGGAGCGGCGCGCGCAGGAAACCCGTGTCGCGGCCTCGCCGGTTACCGTGAAAAAATTGATCGGGCTGGGCTGCGAGGTCGCGGTCGATACCGGCGCCGGCGCGGAGGCCGCCTACCCCGACGAGGCCTACAAGGACGCCGGCGCCGCCATCGCCACGGACGCGGCCGCGGCCTGCCAGGACGCCCAAGTCGTGCTCAAGGTGCGCGGACCGGAGGCCGCGGAGCTGGCCGGCTTGGCCCCGGGCACGGTGCTCGTGGCGATGCTCGATCCCTATCGCGCCGGCGACGAAGTGACGGCCATTGCGGCCGCCGGGCTGACCGCCTTCGCCATGGATCTGATGCCCCGGATTACCCGGGCCCAGTCCATGGACGTGCTGTCGTCCCAGGCCAACCTGGCCGGCTACAAGGCAGTGCTCGACGCGGCCGGCGAATACGGCCGCGCCTATCCCATGCTGATGACCGCGGCCGGCCGCATCAACCCGGCCAACGTCCTGGTCATGGGCGCGGGCGTGGCGGGCTTGCAGGCGATCGCCACGGCGCGGCGCCTGGGCGCCGTGGTCCACGCCACCGACGTGCGTCCGGCGGCCAAGGAGCAGGTCGAGAGTCTGGGCGCCAAGTTCGTCGCCGTCGAAGACGAGGAGTTCAAGCAAGCCGAGACCGCCGCCGGCTACGCCAAGGAGATGAGCGACGACTACAAGCGCAAGCAGGCCGAGCTCATCGCCGAGACCCTGCCCAAGATGGACGTGGTGATCACCACCGCGTTGATCCCGGGCCGGCCGGCGCCCAAGCTGATTTCCGCGGCGATGGTCGAATCCATGAAGCCGGGCGCGGTGATCGTGGATCTGGCGGTCGAGAATGGTGGCAACTGCGAACTGGCGGAGGCCGGCAAGGTAGTCGCGAAGCACGGGGTCAAGATCGTCGGACACCTAAACGTGCCCGGGCGCCTGGCCACGGACGCCTCGATGCTCTACGCCAACAACGTCTTCAACTTCGTCTCCCTGCTCTACGACAAGGAGAGCCAGGCACTCGCCATCGACTGGGACGACGAGATCGTGACCGGCACCCTGGTGACCAAGGACGGCGCGATCGTGCATCCGGCGCTGATCCCGGCCGGCGCGCCGCCGCCCGCGGCCGAGCCGGAACCGGACGCCGAAGAGGCCGGGCCAATAGAGGCTGGACCACAGGAGGCTGGGAACCATGACTAGCCACAGTTTCACCGAACAGGCGCAGGACCTGGCCACGGACGCCGCCGAGCTGTCCCAGGGCCTGGGCGAACTGGCGCGCGAGGCTAGCATCCTGGCCGGGATGAGCGGCGAGGCCGCCGGCGGCACCTCGCCGCTGGTCATGGGGATCACGGTCTTCGTGCTTGCGGTCTTCGTCGGCTACCACGTGGTTTGGCGGGTGACCCCCGCGCTGCACTCGCCGCTGATGTCGGTGACCAACGCGATCTCCTCGGTGATTATCGTCGGCGGCCTGATCGCGGCGGGCACCGGAGGCACCGGTTTCAGTGAGGTCATGGGCTTCCTGGCGGTGACGCTGGCCTCGATCAACATCTTCGGCGGCTTCATCGTGACCCACCGCATGCTCTCCATGTTCAAGCGCAAGCAGAAGTAGGGCGGGGAATGACCATGGACCAGAACCTCGCCTCCTTGCTTTACCTCGTCGCCTCGGTCTGCTTCATCCTGGCGCTGCGTGGGCTGTCCCACCCGGAGACCAGCCGTGGCGGCAACCGCTTCGGCATGATCGGGATGGCGATCGCGGTCGCGATCACCCTCGGTATGTTGCCGGAAATCGATTTCGTGACGATCCTGGCCGGGGTCTTGATCGGCGGCGCTATCGGCACGGTGATCGCGCTCAAGATCCAGATGACCGCGCTGCCGCAATTGGTCGCGGCCTTCCACTCGCTAGTTGGACTGGCCGCGGTTTTCGTGGCCGCGGCCGCGTTCACCAACCCGGCCGCCTACGGCCTCGGCATGCCCGGGAACATCCCGGCCGCCAGCTTAGTCGAAATGTCGATCGGCGCCGCGATCGGTGCCATCACCTTCACCGGCTCGATCATCGCCTTCGCCAAGTTGCAGGCGCTGATGAGCGGCAAGCCCATCACCTTCCCCATGCAGCACTGGCTGAATCTGGGCCTCGGCATCGTGCTCGTGCTCTTGGTGGTGTGGCTGAGCACGGCGGATTCCAGTGTCGCATTCTGGGCCATCGTGGCGATCTCGCTTGCGCTCGGCGTGCTGATCATCATCCCGATCGGCGGCGCCGACATGCCGGTGGTGATCTCCATGCTCAACTCCTATTCCGGCTGGGCCGCCTGCGGCATCGGATTCACTTTGCAGAACAATCTCTTGATCGTGGCTGGCGCGCTGGTCGGCTCCTCGGGCGCGATCCTCAGCTACGTCATGTGCAAGGGCATGAATCGCTCTTTCGTCTCGGTGATCCTGGGTGGTTTCGGCGGCGAGACCGCGGGTCCTGCGGCGGGGGAGGAGGGCGCGAAGACCTACCATCAAGGCGCCGCCCCCGATGCCGCCTTCATGATGCGCAACGCCGAGAAGGTGATCATCGTGCCGGGATACGGCTTCGCGGTCGCCCAGGCCCAGCATGCGCTGCGCGAGATGGCCGATCTGCTCAAGGCCGAGGGCGTCGAGGTCAAGTACGCGATCCATCCCGTCGCCGGGCGCATGCCCGGGCACATGAACGTTCTGCTCGCCGAGGCCAACGTGCCCTACGACGAGGTCTTCGAGTTGGACGAGATCAACCGCGAGTTCGCCGAGGCCGACGTCGCTTTCGTGATCGGCGCCAACGACGTGACCAACCCCTCGGCGCGCAGCGATCAGAGCTCGCCGATTTACGGCATGCCAATCCTGAACGCCGACAAGGCGCGCCAGGTCATGGTGGTCAAGCGCTCGATGGCGTCCGGCTACGCCGGAGTCGACAACCCGCTGTTCTACATGGACCACAACATGATGCTGCTGTCCGACGCCAAGAAAATGTGCGAAGACATCGTCAAGGCGCTCGATCAGTAGGGCCGGCAAAATCTCCTTGTTTTTCGAAGGGCTCAATATCATATAGCCGATCCATGAATCGCCGTTCTTCCCAACGGATTGTCGCACTGCTGCTTGGGGTCTTCCTGGCCCTGGGTATGAATTGGTCTGCCGTTCAAGCCAACGACATGGCGATCGATATGGTCATGTGCTCCGACATGGATGGCTGTAACGACTGCGGCAACGGAAGCGATTGTGACGGGAACGGCGGCGCTTGCCTATCGGTCTGTACGACGCCCACGCCGGCGGTTCTCGATCCGGCGGTTACCGTAAAAACCGCGGTGGCATCCAATTTTCCTCTGCCCGATAGCCAGTCGACGTACGAACGCGCATCCTCTCCCGACCCACACCCCCCTAGACCTCACGATCAAGGCTGACGCGGCGGCGGTCTCTTTTAGGGACTGAAGCGCGTTTGGCTGTGTCTCCGCGGACATAATATCCGCGCAGGCCCTAACGGAATAATGAGATCGCCGAGGGAAAATACGATGACTGCCGATCTCGGATTCTCAGTCTCGCGCCGGGACGACCAGCATGTCTGACCGGCTCTCCCCGTCACGCAACCGCGCCTCGCCGAAGCGGCGAAAGCTGGTTGCGATGGTGCTTGTTGGAGGCGCGGCCGCCATCGGCCCTGCCGGCACCCCCGCACGACGAAAATGGGCACACCTGGCATCACCCGGACGAACAACTGTTCCGGATTACCAAGTTGGGGGTCAAACCGCCGCTGGCCCCGGAAGGCTACGAGAGCGACATGCCCGCGTTTGGAGACTCGCTTACCGACGCGCAAATTTGGGCTGTGCTGGCTTTCATCAAGAAATCCTGGTCACCGGAAATCAGGCGGCGTCAGGATCGGCGGAGCCAAAGCGCCAAGCAATGACGGGGAGCGCGTGATGGGATGAGAGATTCGTTCCCCGTTTCGTCACTTAACACGCTACTTTGGAAAAAGGAATCGATATGAAAACCAATTTTCAAACACTGGTGGCCACGGCTGCTTTGATCGCCGGAATCGGTGCCGCGTCAGCGGTTTATGCCCATGAAGACCAAGCATCATCAGGATCGATGATGGGTCAGATGAGCACGATGATGGAGACCTGCAACAAGATGATGTAGGGGATGATAGAGAAGCATGAGCCGAGTCCTGAAGCACATCCCCAGCAGCAGGATTAAGTAAGGGATCGCGGTCGGCGGTCCGTCGAGAACGGGCCGCCGGCCGCTCCGCCATTCATACGATCGGTGGGGCGATGGAGGAGCAATGATGAAAATAATTACGGCATTTGGACTGGGCCTGTTGGTTTTCTTTGCCGGTTCATACGAGGTATCGGCCCATTCGCTGGAGAGTTTGGAAAACCAGCTGCACGACAAGGAAAAATACTTCCAGCCCCTCGACAAGGAAGCGCCCGACTTCACACTTCAGGACGCCGATGGCCGAACGATCGGCTCGACCGACCTGTTGGGCAAAGTCGTCGTCCTGCATTTTGTCTATACCAACTGCCCGGACGTCTGCCCGCTCCACGCGGAGCGCATTGCCGAAATTCAGGAGATGATAAATCAGACGCCGATGCGTGATCTGGTACGGTTCGTCACCATCACCACCGATCCGAAGAACGATACTCCCGAGGTCATGCGAAGCTACGGTCGGGACCGCGGCTTGGACCCTGTGAACTGGATTTTTCTCACCAGCGGACCCGAGCGAGTTACGGCGACCCGGGAGCTTGTCGAGCGGTTCGGTCATAAATTCGAGAAGGTAGAGGACGGTTATCAAATCCATGGTGTCGTCACCCATGTGATCGACATGAACGGGCGCTGGCGGGCAAACTTTCACGGCCTCAAGTTTCAACCAACGAACCTGGTTCTGTTCATCAACGCCCTAACAAACGACGGACTCGAGACGCGGGATCACCACCCGCGCAGCTTCTGGGATAAGGTCCGGGAGCTTTTCTAGGGCTGCTCCGTCCCTCATTGTCACATCCTCAACCTATCGAGAGTCGCTCATGAAAAAACGATCTTTTGCTTATGCCCTATTGGGCCTTGCCACCGTGGCAACTGTCAGCGCGTTTTTCGCCAACCGTTCGTTCTCCGCGGGTGAGATCGGGATTCCGGCACTCGCCAAGGAGACGCACTTCCACGGGATCGCAGTGGATGGGAATGATCCCACGCGCCTCCATCTTGCAACGCACCATGGGTTTTACGTCGTCGGGCCCGACGGCAAGGCGCGCCGATTCTCCAAGAATCGCGACGACTTCATGGGATTCACGCCGCATCCATCGGACCCCTCGGTCCTCTACGCGAGCGGCCACCCGGCCGGTGGCGGCAACCTCGGATTCATTGCCTCGATGGATGGCGGTAAGTCGTGGGCGAAGTTGGCGGAGGGCGTCGGCGGGCCGGTCGATTTTCACCAGATGGACGTAAGCAAGGCCGACCCGAACGTCATTTACGGTGTGCACCGCGGCCTACAGCGAAGCGCCGACGGGGGCCGAACCTGGTCGAAGGTGGGACCGGTGCCAGACGGCCTCATCGACTTCGCGGCTTCGGGCAAGGACGCCGACACGCTCTATGCAGCCACCAAAACCGGCCTTTTAAAGAGCGTTGACGCGGGCCGCAGTTGGCAGCTCGCGCACATCGTCAAACGGCCGGCGACCATGATCCAGGTATCGGCGCGCGGCGATGTTTACGCGTTTATTATCGGGACCGGGTTGGTCCGGGCGGATGACGGCGGTGCGAACTGGCGGTTGGTGAGCAACGCGTTCGGCGGGGCTTATGTGTTGCATATGGCGGTGGACCAGACCGACGATCGCAAACTTTACGCCGTTACTTTGAGCCCGGAGACGCGTGCCCAGGCCGTGCTCGTGAGCGAAGACGGGGGCGCCACCTGGAATTCGCTTGCAGATAATTGACCCTGGCGGCGGGTTTGTTCTGAGGACACGACACTTAATTGCCGGGGTTCCGCGAGCGCACCTTCCCCGGACGCGAGGGCCGCCTGCGCACGGCGCTTCCGGTCGATGAGGACGCCGCGGAATATGCCTCCGGTCAGGAGCAGGCGCCCGGCTCGCGCTCAATGATATCCCCGACACGACCGCCCTCGTCGGTGCGGTCGTCGATGTCGAGGATCAGTCGACGGCGTTGTTCGTCGAGGCGGAGCGCCGGCTCGGGGATTCGTGGAAGCTCGAGCTCGAAAGCCGCCTGTTTCTCGGCGTCAGCGACTCGAATCCGCTCAACGCCATTAAAGACGACGATTTCGTGCTCCTGCGCCTGTCCTATTTTTTCTAGATAGTGCGGCTGGCGCGCAACGATGCCCGCGCGGCGTGGGCACCGGCGGGCCATTTCGGTGGTCTGTGCTTAGGGTCGCTCGGGGCGCCCACGGGTCGGCCGGGGCGCCTGCGTGAGGTCGGGCCTAGAAGCCTTCGCGGTCCATGCGCTTGCGCAGCAGCTTGCGGTGTCGGCGCACCGCCTCGGCCCGCTCCCGCTTCCTGCGCGCGGAGGGTTTCTCGAAGCTTCGGCGCAGCTTCATCTCACGAAAAACGCCCTCGCGCTGCAGCTTCTTTTTGAGCACGCGGAGGGCCTGATCGACGTTGTTGTCGCGAACCTGTACTTGCACTTTGGCTTCAACGCTCCTTTCCATACCGGCCGCCCCGCCCTAGGGGGCGTGGGGAGGATATGAGGTCACCAGCAATTGCCGCCCCGGCTAGTAGCCGGCGCGAACCGGTCTTGGTAACACAGCCAGGGGGCCCTGTGAAGCGCAAACTGGGTTGCCCTTAAGGCTTTGGAAACCATGCTCCGGATTGCATGCCTGACCGCTTTACCGGTCCTCGTCCAAGCCCCATATTAAGGCCATGGCCATACTCAAGATCGCCCGCATGGGGCATCCGGTGCTTGGACAGGTCGCGGCGCCGATCGAGGATCCGGGCTCGCCGGAGGTGCGCCGGTTGGTTGCGGACATGCTCGACACCATGGAGGATGCGGGCGGCACCGGGCTGGCGGCGAACCAGGTCTATGTGCCCCGCCGGCTGGTGATTTTCTACGTTTCCGTCGACCGCGCCGAACGGGAGGCCCAGGCGGAAGACGGCGAAGCCGGCGATGAACTGGCCGGTGACGGGGCCGGTGACGGGGCCGAGGCGACCGAAGAGGTCCCGCTCACGATCCTGATAAATCCGATAATCGAGCCCATCGCCGGCCCCGGTGCGGTGCTGGGGGAGGACAGGGTGCTGGGCTGGGAGTCCTGTCTGTCGGCGCCAGGTTTGGCTGGCTGGGTCCCGCGCCACCGCGCCGTCCGCTATCGCGGGATCGGCCTGAACGGCGAGGCGATCGCACGCGAGGCGCACGGCTTCCACGCCCGGGTGGTCCAGCACGAATGCGACCATCTGGACGGCGTGCTCTACCCCCAGCGCATGACCGATCTGTCGACCCTCAGTTTCACCTCGGAGCTCGGCGCCCGTTCCCGGGCCGAGACTGCGGCGCGGGACGAGACTGCGGCGCGGGACGAG
>CAXMQD010000231.1:0-2974 GCA_964194965.1 uncultured Acidimicrobiia bacterium
CCGACGGCCCGAAGGCAGACGTGCTGAACGCCCTCAAGCAGGGCCAAATCCGCGCGGCGAGCGGTTAGGTAATAAACGGCCCGATGATGGCGACCCACCACGAAGATCTCCACTTCATGCCCGACGTTCACGCCGCCGCCCGGCGGCGCGGCCACGGCTCCGCCTACATCCTGACGATCATGACCTTCGTGTTCGTGGTGGTGTTCGGGACCTGGGCCAACTATGCCGTGCTCGACGAAGTGACCCGGGGCGAGGGCCGCGTGATCCCATCCAGCAAAACCCAGATCATCCAGAACCTGGAAGGCGGCATCCTGGCCGAAATCCTGGTCCGCGAGGGCGACATCGTCGAAAAGGGCGATATTTTGGTGCGCATAGAGAACACCGCCGCCCAAGCCACCTTCCGCGACGCCCAGAGCCGGTTCTACGCGCTTCAGGCCACGGTCGAGCGCCTTGGGGCCGAGCTGGAAGACCGGCAGATGGCACTGTCCGAGGAGATCCTGAGAGAAGCGCCGACCGCGGCCGGTGACCAGACCGCCCTGTTCAACGCCCGGAGCCGGCAACTCCAGGCCCAGACCGCGGTGCTCGAAGCTCAGGCCAAACAGCGCACGCAGGAAATCGCCGAGGTGCGCAGCCACCGCAAACAACTGGAGCGGAGCCTGCAGCTGGCGCACGAAGAACTCGCCATCACCGAGCCTCTGGTGCGCAACGGCGTGGTGGCGCGCATCGATTTGATTCGAATCGAGCGCCAGGTCGCCGACTTGGAAGGCGAGATCGCCACCATCCGGCTGAGTATCCCGCGCCTCCAGACCGCGGCCCAGGAAGCCCGCCAGCGAATCGAGGAGGTGATGCTCTCGGCCAAGGCGGCGGTCTCCGACGAACTCAACAGGGCCCGCGCCGATCTCAACTCGGTCACCGAGACCTTGCTCGCCGGCGAGGACCGGGTGACCCGCACGGCGGTTCGCTCCCAAGTCCGCGGCACCGTCAAGGAAATCAAGCAGAATACGGTCGGCGGCGTGATTCGGCCGGGTGAAGACATCATCGAGATCGTACCGCTCGACGATACCCTGCTGGTCGAGGCGCAGATCCGACCCGGCGACATCGCCTTCCTGCGGCCTGGCCAAGACTCGATGATCAAGATCGCGGCCTACGACTTCTCGATCTACGGTGGTCTGAAGGCCAGTGTCGAGCACATCAGCGCCGACACGATCAAGGACGAGCAGGGCGAGAACTTCTATCGCGTCTACCTGAGAACCGCGCAGAACAGCCTGGTTCACCACGGCGACGAGCTGCCCATCATCCCGGGCATGACCGCGACGATCGAGATCCTGACCGGCAAAAAATCGGTCCTCGACTACATCATGAAACCGATCCTCAAGGCCCGGGACCGGGCGCTGCGCGAACGCTAGCCGCATTATCCGGACTCCGAACCGGCGTTAACCATCCAACTCGGCTCCCCGCCTGGCTCCCGGCCGTCGCGGCATGCGCCCGGGAAACCAGTTTCCGAAACGGTGTATTAAGCCAGATCGGCGATCCTGTCGGCAGGCCGGCCCCAGCGGTATCCGGTCCGAATTCGGCTGACGGGGAACTGACGATTTGACCCTGCGTGGTCTCCTTATCGCCTTGGCGGCGTTGCTGTGTCTGGAGATCTCGACCGCCGCGCCGCGGCCGGCGGCGGCCCAGACGCTGGCCGCGTTGGTTCAGACCAACAAACAGACCCAAAGCAGCGGCGCGCTGTTCGGTTCTGTCGAGCTGAGGTCGGACTCGCTCAAGGGCTTGCCGCAGTGGACCCGGGTGCTCGACGCCATGAAAAACGAGCGCGAGGCCTTCAACGATTGCGCCGCCGATGCCGATTTCTGTACCACCCCTATTCTCAAGCGCTGGCGCCAGATCATTACGACCGCCGCGGCCTTGCCGCGCAGCCAACGGGTCAAGGCGGTCAACGACTTCTTCAACCGCTGGCCCTACAAGCAGGATCGCGAGATTTATGGTGTCAGCGAGTATTGGGCGACACCGAACGAGTTTATGGCCCGCTCCGGCGACTGCGAGGACTACTCCATCGCCAAGTATTTCGCTCTGCGCAAGCTCGGCTTCAGGAAAGAGGAATTGCGGGTCGTGATCCTGATGGACCAGATCCGCGGAATCGGCCACGCGGTTCTAGCCCTCTATACCGGGGACGAGATCCTGGTCCTCGATAGCCTGTCGAACTTGATATTGCCTGATTCGCGATACAAGCATTATGTACCCCAGTACTCGATGAACGAGACCACGCGTTGGGCCCATATCGGCGGCCCCAGGAAAAGAAAGAACGACGCCTATAAGGGGCTGCTGGCCAAAAAACCGGATTGATCGAGACGACCATGCTCAACAGCCACCAGACGATGCAACCCGAATTCATCTCGGCCGAGGTCGACGCCGAGCAATACCGGCCGGCGCGCTCGCGCGCCCTGGTTCGCGGACTCGTGGTGATCGCCATCATCGTGGTCATCGCCGTGGCGGTGCCGGCGCTCATGATCCAGGCCGAGAGGTCCGATCTCGAATCCGATCTAAAGCGACGCCTCGAAATCCTCGCGCGCGGTCGCGCCGAGGTCATCGACATCTGGCTGGACGGGATCACGCGGCCGGCCAGCCGGGTCGTCGAGAGCGAGCTGTTCCGCCTGTTCGCCACCGAGATGGCCCAATCCGGCGGCGACATATCGGACCTGGCGGCCGGCGGCACCGGCGGCGCGGAAGAGCCGGAAACTCCGGCTGGTCTCAGCGTGCCCCTGGCGGCGCAGCTGCCGTTCATGTCGCAAGTGTTGAGCGACTTCGTCGAGAACGCCGGCTTCCTGGACGGCTATCTGGTCAACCGCGGCGGCATCGCCTACGTGACCAGCGCCGGCGCCGGACAGATCGCGGCCGAACAGCAAGCCCTGGCCAAGTCGGTGTTCGAGTCCGGAGAATGGATCTACGGCCCGGCGCGTGCCGGGCCCGCCGG
>CAXMQD010000232.1:0-2035 GCA_964194965.1 uncultured Acidimicrobiia bacterium
CAAGACGCGCAAGCCGGGCAAGGCTCCGCTGCCAGCGGCGACCGTGGCCAAGGTACTCGTGCTCACCTGCTCCGATCCTCCGGGCGAAACGACCCACTGGACCGGCCGCGCCATGGCCAAGGCTGTCGGCATCTCCTTGCGTGCGGTGCAGCGGATCTGGGAGGCGAACCGGCTGCAGCCCCACCGGGTGCGCAGCTTCAAGCGATCCACCGATGCCGCCTTGGCCGAGAAAGTCGAAGATATCGTCGGCCTCTACATGCACCCACCGGCCCATGCCGTGGTGCTCTCGATCGACGAGAAGTCGCAGATCCAGGCGCTCGACCGCACCCAGCCCGGCCTGCCACTCAAACCCGGCAAGGCCGGCACCATGACCCACGATTATATACGCCATGGCACCACCACCCTGTTCGCGGCGCTGAACGTGCTCGACGGCACCGTTCTCGGCCGTTGCATGCAGCGCCACCGCCACCAGGAGTTCATCCGCTTCCTCAATGCCATTGAGCGCGCCGTCCCGCCCGGCAACATGATCCATGCCATCGTCGACAACTATGGCACCCACAAGCACCCCAAAGTCCGGGCCTGGCTCGCCCGCCATCCGCACTGGGTGTTCCACTTCACGCCCAAATCCGGTTCTTGGATCAAACGCCGTCGAGGGCTTCTTCTCGGTGCTCACACGCCGCCGCTTGAAGCGCGGCGTATTCCACTCGATCGTCGATCTCCAGGCCGCCATCAACCGTTACATCCATGAGCACAACGAAAACCCCAAACCCTTCGTCTGGACCAAGCCCGCCGAAACCATCCTCGCCAAAATCCAACGCATACCTGTACCTTCCGAATGAGTCAGTGCACTAGCAGGCAACCGGGCACCCGCTCAAAACCCCCGGAAATCCTGATGTTTCGGGCGGACACGCACGATTATCGGCGATCCAAACCGGATATCGCCGGCACATCGGCCGAACCCGGCGCGCGCGAAAATGTGATCCAGGCGCCGGAAGTGTTGTTTCCATGATCCGGCCGTGGTTATACATTAGCGGGCCTCCTCCCCCGTGCCGGCCCCAGTGTCGCCGCGTTACGGGAGGAGGCCGGAGACACTTGGTTGGGAGAGGGCCCATTTCCGAGCCACAGGACCAGATGCCGCGTTGGTGGCACTTCGCCATGTCGGAGGGCACCCCGGGTTATGCCCTGATCATGGGCGTCGTCGTCGGCACCCTCCTGACCGCCATCAATCAGGGCGACTTCATCCTGGCCGGGCAGAGTCCCGATCTGGTCAAGGTCGGTCTGACCTACCTGGTGCCCTACTGCGTCGCCACCTATGGCGCGGTCACCGCCAAGCGCGCCGCCTGGCGGCGTCACAATGGCGGCGCCGCCGCGCGGACAGCAGCCCAACGCCAGGCCACCCGCGGCCCGGCCTAACAAGTCGATTCGATTTCGGGGCCGGTCCCGCGCCACGGCGACAGGCGTCACATCCCGCGCGCGGCCAGACACAGGTTGTTCAGTTTCTCCACCGCCCGTTCGCGCCCCAACAGGCCGAGGCCGCAGTCGGGCGCGGCGATCAGGCGTGAGCCATCGATGTGATCGAGCGCCGCGGCGAGCCGGGCGCGAATCTCCTCGACCGGCTCGATCCGACTCTTGGCGACCGCCACCACGCCCAGGATGACCGTGGTATTGGCGAACCGCTCGAGCAGCGTGAGATCGTTGTGCCGGTGCGCGTCCTCGATCGAGACCGCGTCGATACAGGAGCCGTCGACCGCTTCGGCCAGGCGCAGGTATGAGTCCGGATCCGCCTTGGGGTAGTTGTCGCGGTCGAGCCGGTCCGGATAGCCGCAGCACATGTGCATGACCCGGTGCACGCCGGCCGGCACGCCGTGGAAGCAGCGGTCCAGGTTTTCCACGCCATAAGCCAGCGCGGCCTCGGGTTTGCGCGCGAGCACCGGCTCGTCGACCTGGATCCAGCGGCAGCCGGCCTCGGCCAGGCGCCGGATCTCGGCGTTGATCGCCGCGGCCAGGTCGGCGCCCAGCTTGGCCTCGTCGCCGT
>CAXMQD010000233.1:0-2361 GCA_964194965.1 uncultured Acidimicrobiia bacterium
TAAGACGCATAGCGCGCATCGACGGCGATCTGAGCGGCGATTGCCGGTGCGATCTGTCCAATCTCCGGCCAAATGGCTGCGAGCTGGTTAAGCTCAACATTGGGCAGCGCCAGCAAGTCGAACGCGCTGCGGCGGCGCCCGTCCTTTTTGACGTCGATGCCGCGCCGGCCAGCTTCGGTCGGCGTGAGCGTCAAAGACCGCAACATTGCAGTGGCCTCGCTGAGCTTCACTGCCTTTATCTCGAACGCCTGCCGCCGCGGTTTGCCGACACAACCCAAAGCGATCCCCTGCGGCGTCAGCCGCTGATCGGCATTGTCTGCGCGCAACCGCAGCCGGTACTCGGCGCGAGAGGTGAACATGCGATACGGCTCGCTTACCCCGCGCGTGACGAGATCGTCGATCATAACGCCCAGATAGCTGTCCGCCCGCGATAGAATGAAATCCTTGTCCGAGCCGCCCGCGGCGAGGGCGGCGTTGATCCCTGCGGCGATCCCTTGTGCGCCCGCCTCTTCGTACCCTGTGGTGCCATTGATCTGGCCTGCGAGATACAACCCCGGCAGCTCCTTCACCTCCAAAGTAAGCGACAGCTCTCGCGGGTCCACATAGTCGTACTCGATGGCGTACCCGGGCCGCTTGATGACTGCCCGCTCCAGGCCTGGAATGGTCCGCACAAAGGCCTCTTGTACGTCGGCGGGAAGCGAGGTCGAGATCCCGTTGGGATAAATGGTGTCGTCGTCGAGACCCTCCGGCTCGAGAAACACCTGATGTGAACTCCGGTCGGCAAAGCGGACCACCTTGTCCTCAATCGACGGGCAATAACGCGGGCCCGCGCTTTCGATCTGGCCCGAGTAAATGGCCGACCGGGCAAGATTGGCGCGGATGATCGTGTGCGTCTCCGGCGATGTTCGCGTGATCGCGCAGGCAATCTGAGGCGTGGTGATCCGCTCCGTCAGAAACGAGAATGGTACCGGCGGATCGTCGCCCGGCTGTAGCTCCAGCCCCTCCCAATCGACTGAGGATGCCTTCAGACGTGGCGGGGTCCCTGTTTTTAGGCGTCCAAGTTGCAGCCCCAACGCGTAAAGCCTTTCGGACAGCTTGAGCGCCGGCGCTTCGCCGGATCGCCCTGCCGGGATCTTTTGCTCGCCGAGGTGAATAAGTCCGTTGAGGAATGTGCCCGTTGTCAGCACCACGGTCCGGGCACCCAGACGCCGCCCGTCGCCGGTCAGAACGCCGGCTGCGCGGCCATCAACGACGATCAGATCCTCCACGCCGCCTTCCACCACCGAAAGGTTGTCTATCGCACTGATCTCTGCCTGCATCGCCTGGCGATAGAGCTTGCGGTCGGCTTGCGCGCGCGGCCCGTGAACCGCTGGCCCCTTTGAGCGGTTCAGAAGACGGAATTGGATGCCAGCCGCATCGGTGACACGCCCCATGAGACCGTCGAGGGCATCGATCTCGCGCACAAGATGTCCCTTGCCGAGCCCTCCAATGGCTGGGTTGCAGGACAGCTCTCCCACGGTCGCGAAGGTATGCGTTACGAGCGCCGTCATCGCGCCCATGCGAGCAGCGGCGGCCGCGGCCTCGCACCCGGCGTGGCCGCCGCCCACAACAATCACATCGAAGGTCTTATCGTGCATTCAGCATACCGATCTCTTCAGCCGGGTCAGAATAGTAGCAGTCACCGCTCCATGTGCTCCAGGTCCCTGACGGGCCTCCGGCGCCCTGGCTAAGTGAAAACGATGCCCTCAGCAAGCGGCGCGCCATGATGAACTACGGCGGGGAAAGCCCAATATTCGCCCATAACCTACTCTATCAGGGCGGTATCGGACGTTCCCAGTCTCGTGCTCATCAGGAACAGACCCTGGGATGCCCAATTCACTGAAGATGCCCATGTCACTGAATAAAAAGACCTTGCCCCCCAATCGACGATGGCCCCCTGCGCTCGTGAAGACTTAGCGCCACCAACACGCGACACGACCGAAACCAAGGCCGGATCCACACCGGCGAATTGGCAAGTGCAGATTGCGACCGCCTTGCGCGGCTCAACCGTCAAGGGGCAAGAGCGACCCAAATAACGACCGATCGGTTTCACGTGAAACAACCGGGCTGTCACTTTCCAATGCAGAACCGGCTAAAAACCTGACCCAGCAGATCCTCGACATCGACTCTGCCCGTGATGCGGCCCAGCGCATACGTGGCGCGGCGCAGATCTTCAGCGCGCAATTCGATTTCCCCTGGCACCGACGACAAAAAGGTGTCCAGGGACGCAAGACACGTCGATAGATTTTCTCGATGGCGCGCCCGAGTAATCGGAGGCGCCTCCACGTCTCCGATCCTTTCGCGAGCCAAGCTGGCGAGCCG
>CAXMQD010000234.1:0-4578 GCA_964194965.1 uncultured Acidimicrobiia bacterium
ACCAGGGAAGCGTTGGCATTGGGGCCGCCGGTGGCAGCCGCAATTCCTCGCCAGGCGTTGGCTGTGTCGGCCGCGTGCAAACCCACGGAAGCGCCGTGCACACTGCCCTTGGGCTTGCCTTCAGAGGCTCTTGAACGGCCCGGGTCGTGAAGCGCATCGGAGATTTGCCCATAGACCCACCTATTTCGTTTTAGGTACCGTAAAGGTACCAACTAGACAGAAACAGTGCGAAACACTAAACAAAAATACGATGAACCAAGGTGAAACATTACGCAACAAAATTTTCCAAATATAACAATTTGTTAAAGATTTTTTCTCAGATCAAATTATCGGTGCAAATTGTTTTTCCCCGACCCACGGTGTTTCATGCGATAACGTAGTTGAGGCGGCTGTTAACCACCATGTCGCAGGTTCGAGTCCTGCCCGCGGAGCCAATAAAGACAGGGGCCTGGCCAAATGTGGCCAGGCCCCTGTTGCATTTCCAGGCCGCGCGCCGGTTGCGCGTTAGCGGGGTTCGGGGGCAGGATGGCCGAAACGAAAAAGGGGGTCCCCGTGACACAGGTGAGGTTGACCGCCGCGCAGGCATTGGTTCGCTATTTGGCCGCCCAGAAGGTCGTGGCCGGGGGTCGGGCCGGGGGTCGGGCCGGGGGCGTCGAGGTGCCGTTCTTCGCCGGGGTCTGGGCGATCTTCGGCCACGGCAACGTCGCCGGCCTGGGCGAAGCCTTGGCGCGGGCCGGTACGGCGCTGCCGACTTACCGAGCCCACAACGAACAAGCGATGGCCCATGCCGCGGTGGCCTTCGCCAAGGCCTCGAACCGGCGCCGCGCGATGGCCTGCACCAGCTCGATCGGGCCGGGCGCGACCAACATGGTCACCGCCGCCGCCCTCGCCCACGTCAACCGCCTGCCGCTGCTGCTGCTGCCCGGCGACGTCTACGCCAGCCGCCGCCCCGACCCGGTCTTGCAGCAGATCGAGTCGTTCCAGGACGGCACCGTCAGCGCCAACGACTGCTTCCGACCGGTGTCGCGCTACTTCGACCGCATCGCGCGGCCGGAACAGTTGTTGAGCGCCCTGCCCCGGGCCATGGCGGTGCTCACCGACCCAGCCGACTGCGGACCGGTGACGCTGGCGCTGTGTCAGGACACCCAGGCCGAGGCCTACGAATTTCCCGAAAGCTTCTTCGAGGAACGGCTATGGGCGTGGCGCCGCCCGCCGCCGGACCCGGACGAGCTGGCCCGCGCCGTCGAAGCGCTTTCGGGCGCCAAGCGGCCGCTGATCGTGGCCGGCGGTGGCGTGCACTACGCCGAGGCTTGCACGACTCTGCGCACCTTCGCCGAACGCCACGGCGTGCCCGTGGCGGAGACCCAGGCCGGCAAGTCCGCGCTGGCTTGGGACCATCCGCTCAGCCTCGGCGCCATCGGAGTCACCGGGACCGGCGCGGCCAACGCCTGCGCCGCCGAGGCGGACCTGGTGCTCGCCGTCGGCACGCGGCTGCAGGACTTCACCACCGGCTCCCGGACGCTGTTCCAAGATCCGGGCCTGCGGCTAATTCAGCTCAACGTCGCCGCCTTCGATGCCCACAAACACCATGCCCTGCCGCTGGTCGCCGATGCGGGCGCCGGGCTCGAGGCGCTGACAAATGCGCTTGGCGGCACCAAGGCGCCGGCCGCCTGGACCGATGCGGCGCGGCGCCGGATCGCCGATTGGTCTCAGGTGGCCGAGGCCGTGCTGGCGCCGCCGGCCGCCCCCCTGCCGAGCGACGTCCTGCCGAGCGACGCCCCACCGAGCGACGCCCAGGTGATCGGCGCGGTCAGCCGGGCGGCGGACGCGGACGACATCGTGGTCTGCGCCGCCGGCGGCTTGCCGGGCGAGCTGCACAAGCTGTGGCGGGCAGCGCGGCCCGGCGGCTACCATCTGGAGTACGGCTACTCCTGCATGGGTTACGAAATCGCCGGCGGGCTTGGGGTCAAGATGGCGTGGCCCGACCGCGCGGTGACGGTCATGGTCGGCGACGGCAGCTATCTGATGATGAACTCCGAGATCGCGACCTCCGTGATGCTGGGCCTCAAGCTCACCATCGTGGTGCTCGACAACGGCGGCTTCGGTTGTATCGACCGGCTGCAGCGCGGCACCGGTGGCGAGTCGTTCAACAACCTGCTCGCCGACGCCCGCCACGAGACCCTGCCCGCGATCGATTTCGCGGCCCATGCCCGCAGCCTCGGCGCCGAGGCGGAGAAGGTCGACGGCATCGCCGGTCTGGAATCGGCACTCGCCCAGGCCCGTGACGCCGAGCGGACCACGGTGATCGTCATCGACACCGACCCCGCTACCTCGACGGAAGCCGGCGGCCATTGGTGGGACGTCGCCGTGCCAGAAGTCTCCGAGCGCGCCGAGGTGCGCGCCGCGCGGGACGGTTACGACGCGGCGCGGACGCGTCAGCGGCTCGGCGACTGAGGCCCCGGCATGGCGATCCGTCTCGGTACCAACCCGATTGCCTGGTCGAACGACGACCTGCACGAGCTCGGCGGCGCGACCCCGCTGGAGACCTGCCTGGCCGAGGCGCGTCAGGCGGGTTTCACCGGCATCGAACTCGGCCACAAGTTTCCGCGCGAGCCGGCCGCGCTCGCCGAGGTGCTGCAACCCCACGGACTGGCGCTGGTATCGGGCTGGTATTCGAGCGCGCTGCTGCAGCGATCGCCGCGCGAAGAGATCGCCGCCATCGCCGGCCATGCCGCGCTGCTTTCGGCGCTCGGCTGTGATGTCCTGATCCTGGCCGAGACCAGCAACGCGATTCACGGCCGGCGCGACGCACCTCTGTCCGCGTCGCCCACCCTGCCGCCCGCGGAAATGACCGCCCTGGCCCGCGCCGTCACCGAGGTCGGCAAGCACCTGTCGGACCTTGGCCTGCGCCTCGCCTACCACCACCATCTGGGCACCGTGGTCGAAACCCGAGCCGAGGTCGACGCTTTCATGGACGCCGCCGGCGACGAGGCCGGCTTGCTGCTCGATACCGGCCATGCCTTCGCCGCCGGCATCGAACCCGCCGAACTCGCCAAATCCTACGCCGGCCGGGTGGTCCACATGCACGGCAAGGACGTTCGCGCCGAGGTGCTGGCGCGCGCGCGCGCCGAGGGCATGAGCTTTCTCGACGGTGTGGTGGCGGGAATGTTCTCCGTGCCCGGAGATGGCTGTATCGATTTTGGGAGCGTGCTGTCGCGACTCCAAGGCGCCGGCTACGACGGCTGGCTGGTGGTCGAGGCGGAGCAGGACCCGGAGCAGGCGAACCCGCTCGAATACGCGCGCCAGGGCCACGATTATCTGCTTGGCGCGGCGCGGCAGGCGGGCATGACGATAGCGGGAGAGGACGGCTAAACATGGTGCGTTTTGCCTTGATCGGGGCCGGACGGATCGGCCGCCTGCATGCGGGAAATCTGGCCGCCGACCCGCGGATCCAGTTCGCCGCGGTCGCCGATGTCGCCGCCGCCGCGGCCGAGGAGGTTGCCGCCGCCCATGGCGCGCGCGCGGATTCGGTCGAGGATGCAGTGACCGGCGCCGATATCGATGCCGTGTTGATCGCAAGCTCGACGGACAGCCACGCCGATCTGATTGAACGCGCCGCGCGCGCGGGCAAGGCCATACTCTGCGAAAAGCCGATCGATCTCGACTACGCGCGCTCGCGCCGAGCGGTCGCGGTCGCCGAGGACTGCGGCGTGCCATTGGGAATTGGCTTCAACCGCCGCTTTGACCGCAATTTTCAGTCTCTCAAGGCACGGCTGGAGGCGGGCGAGATCGGCGATTTGGAAACGGTCGCGATCACCAGCCGCGATCCGGCGCCGCCGCCCCTGGATTATCTGCGCGTTAGCGGCGGGCTGTTCCGCGACATGATGATCCACGATTTCGACATCGCGCGCTGGCTAACCGGTGAGGATGCGGTCGAGCTTCACGCCATGGCCGCGAACCTCGTCGATCCGGCGATTGGCGCGGCCGGCGATGTCGATACCGCGGTCGTGACGCTGCGTATGGCTTCGGGCCGGCTGTGCCAGATCACCAACTCGCGCCGGGCCACTTATGGCTACGACCAACGCATCGAGTGTCATGGTTCGCTCGGCATGGTGCGCGCCGACAACGTCACGCTGAGCACGGTCGAGGTCGCGGATAAGGCGGGGTTCCACCGTGATCCGGCCGAACCGTTTTTCCTGGAGCGTTACGGCGCCGCTTATAGGACCGAGCTCGCCGCCTTCGTCGATGCCGTGACCGCGGGGCGGGCGCCGGCACCGAGCGGCGCCGATGGCCTGGCGGCGCTGCGCTTGGCCGACATGGCGGCGCAATCGGTGGAGACCGGACAGCCGGTTAGAATCTAAGGACCGCCGGTCAATCGCCGCCGGGCACCAGGGCGACGCGGGTGCCGAAACCGACCGAAACCGAGCTGCCGACCCGGCGCGGCGCTTCGACCGAGTTGTCGATTACAAAGAGTTCGCCGACCGGTGTCGACACGGTGTATTCGAGATGGTCGCCGAGATAGGCGGCCTTGACGATTTCCCCGGCAAGGCCGTTGCCCGGATCGGAGAGGTGCACCGA
>CAXMQD010000235.1:0-1733 GCA_964194965.1 uncultured Acidimicrobiia bacterium
TAAGCGCCTGGAGTTCGACCCGGATCGGCAGCCGGCCTTGGAGCTCGGGCAAGAGATCCGAAGGCTTGGCCATGTGGAAGGCGCCCGAGGCGATAAACAGGATATGGTCGGTCTTGACCGTGCCGTGCTTGGTCGCGACCGTGGTGCCCTCGATGAGCGGCAGCAGATCGCGTTGCACGCCTTCGCGGCTCACGTCGGCGCCCATGCGATCGGAGCGCGCGGTGATCTTGTCGAGCTCATCCAAAAATACGATGCCGTTTTGCTCGACCGCGGTGATCGACTCGGCGGTGACCGCCTCCTGATCGAGCAGCTTGTCGCTCTCCTCGTCGGTCAGCACCTTTATCGCCTCGGCCACGGTCATGCGCCGGGACTTTGTGCGCTGGCCCAGCGCGCCGCCGAAGATGTCGTTCAGATTGAGCATGCCCATGGAGGCGCCGGGCATGCCCGGGATATCCATGGTGGGCAGCTGCATGCCGGCGCTGTCGGCGACCTCGACCTCGACTTCGCGCTCGTCGATCTCGCCGCCGCGCAGCAGGCGCCGGAACTTGGACCGCGTCTCGGCGCTCGCCTTCTCGCCGACCAGCGCGTCGACCAAGCGCTCCTCGGCGTTGAGCTCGGCCTTGGCCTTGACCTCCTTGGACAGGCGCTCGCGGGTCATGGAAAGCGAAATCTCGACCAGGTCGCGGACGATCTGCTCGACGTCGCGGCCGACGTAGCCGACCTCGGTGAATTTGGTCGCCTCGACCTTGATGAAGGGCGCCTGGGCGAGCCGCGCCAGGCGGCGCGAAATTTCGGTCTTGCCGACGCCGGTGGGCCCGATCATCAGGATGTTTTTGGGCAGCACCTCCTCGCGCAGCTCCTCGGGAAGCTGCTGGCGGCGCCAGCGGTTCCTGAGCGCGATCGCGACCGCGCGCTTGGCATCGTTCTGACCGATGATGAAGCGGTCGAGCTCGGAGACGATCTCGCGCGGGCTGAAGGCGTTCGCCTGCGGCTCGTTGCGGCGCGCCCGCGCCTCACTCGGCTGTGATGCTTTCGAGGACGATATTGTCATTTGTATAGATACATATCCCTGCGGCGATTTCCATGGCGTTGCGGGCGATTTCCTCGGCCTCCATGCCGTCGCGGTTGAGAAGCGCGCGCGCGGCGGCGAGCGCGAAAGAACCGCCCGAGCCGATACCGATCAGGCCGTCCTCGGGCTCGAGCACGTCGCCGGTGCCGGTCAGGACCAGCGAGACCGAGGCGTCGGCGACCGCCATCATGGCCTCCAGGCGGCGTAGATAGCGGTCGGTGCGCCAGTCCTTGGCGAGTTCGACGCAGGCCCGGGTCAATTGGTCCGGATAGGTCTCCAGCTTGGCTTCGAGGCGTTCGAACAGCGTGAAGGCATCGGCAGTGGCGCCCGCAAAACCCGCGATCACCCCACCCTTGCCGAGCCGGCGCACCTTGCGCGCATTGGCCTTGATCACCGTGTTACCCAGGGTGACCTGGCCGTCCCCGGCGATCACCACCTGGCTGCCCTTGCGCACCGAAAGCACCGTAGTGCCGCGCCAGCCCCTGTTTTCCGCCTCCGCCATGCCCTGTCAAATGGGCCAGTTCGGCGCTCGGGTCAAGCGGTTCCTGGGCCCGGGAGCCTCGGATCCGGAACTGGGGCTGCCCCTGGTAGCGGCGCGCGCTTCCTGCTACAAGGGCGCCGAAATTCGCGGGCCAAATCGCCCGCCGCTCCCCCCGCCGCTCCC
>CAXMQD010000236.1:0-2010 GCA_964194965.1 uncultured Acidimicrobiia bacterium
CGGGTGCCCAGCGCCACCACCACGTCGGCCTGGGCGATCAGCTTCATGGCCGCCTTCGAGCCTTGATAGCCGAGCGGGCCGCACCACAGCGGGTGGCTGGCGGGGAACGAGTCGTTGTGCAGGTAGGAATTGACCACCGGCGCGTTGAGGTGCTCGGCGAGCGCGAGGCACTCCTCGGTGCCGCCCGCCATATTCACGCCGCCGCCCGAGACGATGACCGGGAACTTGGCCCCGGCGAGCAGCGTTGCGGCCGCGTCGAGACTGTTCTCGCCACCGGCGCCGCGCTCGATCTTCTTGGGCGTCGGGATCTCGACGTCGATCTCGCCGTAGAAATGATCGCGCGGAATGTTGAGCTGAGTCGGGCCGCGCTCGCTCTGGGCCATGTCGAAGCAGCGGGCGGTGATCTCGGCCATGCGCCCGGGACCGCTGACGTGGCCCTGGTACTTCGTGATCTTGGAGAAAATCGGCAGTTGCTCGGTCTCCTGGAAGCCGCCCAGGCCCATGGTCGTCGAGCCGGTCTCCGGGGTGATCGCCACCAGGGGCGTATGCGCCCAATAGGCGGCCGCGACCCCAGTCACGAAGTTGGTGATGCCCGGGCCGTTCTGGCCGATACAGACGCCGGTGCGCCCGCTGACCCGCGAGTAGCCATCGGCCATGTGCGTGGCGCCCTGCTCGTGGACCGTGGGGATGAAGCGGATACCGGCCGCCGGAAAGATGTCGAGCGCGTCCATGTAGGCGGAGCCGACGATCCCGAAGACCTCGGTGACCCCGTGGCTGGCCAGAGTCTCGACGAATGCCTCACTGGGTGTCATGCGGGTCATCTCCGCCCTCCCTTCGAGTTGATTTTTTGCATACCAAAGCGGCCGCCGCCCGGGAGCCGTCCCGGGCGGTGCCTCATTGGCCCGATTGTAGCGCCGCCGCGCGCCGTGAACAGGGCCAGTTGCGCGGCGGCCATAGTGCCAGGGCAGGGGCAGGGAAGGTAAGGGTGGTTAGCCGTTCGCATGCCCCCGGCCGTGTCGCGCGATTGCGGCGGCGGGCCGGACTTGTTACCAATCTCCCCAATCGCAATCCAATAGGGAAAATTCCGAACAATGACCAAAGTCGCCTTCATCGGCCTCGGGGTCATGGGCTACCCCATGGCCGGACACCTCAAGAACGGGGGCCACGAGGTCACCGTCTACAACCGCACCGCCGCCACGGCGGAGAAGTGGGTCGCCGAATACGGCGGCGCCTCGGCCCCGACCCCGCGCCAGGCGGTCGAGGGCGTCGAGATCGCCTTCTCCTGCGTCGGCAACGACGACGATCTGCGCTCCGTGGTGCTGGGCGAAGACGGCATCCTGGCCGGGCTCGGCTCGGGCAAGATCTTCGTCGACCACACCACCGCTTCCGCCGACGTCGCGCGCGAGCTCTATGCGCTCGGCGAGGAGCGGGGCATCGCGATCATCGACGGGCCGGTCTCCGGCGGCCAGGCCGGCGCCGAGAACGGCGTGCTCACGGTGATGTGCGGCGGCGACCAGGCGCCTTTCGATATTGCCAAGCCGGTGATCGACGCTTACGCGCGGGCCTGCACCCTGATGGGACCGATCGGCTCGGGCCAACTGACCAAGATGGTCAACCAGATCTGCATCGCCGGGCTGGTCCAAGGCCTATCCGAGGGCATGAACTTCGGCCAGAAGGCGGGCCTCGACATGGACCTGGTGATCGACGTGATCTCCAAGGGCGCGGCCCAGTCCTGGCAGATGGACAATCGCGCCACCAATATGTGCGCCGGAAAATTCGACTACGGCTTCGCGGTCGACTGGATGCGCAAAGACATGGCGATCTCCCTGGCGGAGGCGAATAACAACGGCGCGCGGCTGCCGGTCGCGGCCCTGGTCGACCAATTCTACGCCCAGGTTCAAGCGCGCGGCGGCAAGCGCTGGGACACCTCCAGCCTGATGCACCTGCTGGCGAACGACTGATCCTAGTGGGGGCGCGGCATTGAACGGGTTCGCGGCTGCTTTATCGATC
>CAXMQD010000237.1:0-3188 GCA_964194965.1 uncultured Acidimicrobiia bacterium
GACCGGCGCAAGGACGCGCTGGTGGGCGCGGCGCGCATGGTGGTCGAGGTGCAGCGCATCGCCACCTCGCGGCCGCCGCAGGCGGTGACCACGGTCGGCATGCTGCAGTCCAGCCCCAACTCGCGCAACACCATCCCGGGCCACGTGTTCTTTACCGTTGACATGCGCCACCCGGACGACGAGGCCTTGACCACCATGGCCGCCGAATTGCGCGAGACTTGCGATAGGGTTGCGGCCGAGGACGGGTTGGCCTGCGAGGTCAACGAGATCTGGTACTTCGCGCCGATCGTCTTCGATGCCGACTGCGTGGCGGCGGTGCGCCAGGGCGCGGGCGGACTCGGCTATGGTCACCGGGACATCGTCTCCGGCGCCGGGCACGACGCCTGCAACATCAGCAAGGTCGCGCCGACCGGCATGATTTTCGTGCCCTGCAAGGACGGCATCAGCCACAACGAGATCGAAAGCGCCGAGCCCAGCGATCTGGAAGCCGGCTGCAACGTGCTGTTGCACGCCATGCTCGAACGCGCCGGCGGGTGAATCCAACCAGAAAACACGCAAAAATAATATAAATAGAATTTTTTACTACCATAACGAGATTTTTCTGGTATGCTGCGCCAGAGCATTTATAGGAGGATGCCATGTTGCGCAGATACCTGTTTGCCGGAATCATTATTGTCGCGAGTCTCGCCCAAGGATGGGCGGCCGCGGCGCAGCAACTGACGGCCGGTGCGACCTACGTTTGGGTCAACGAACTCGGCTCGAAAATGACGACCACTTGGGGCGCGGACGGGTTGATAACCGGAATCTATGTGACCGCCGTGGGATGCGGCGCGGGCACGGTCAGACCGCTGACCGGCTGGTGGAACAACTCCGCCATGACATTCACCGTGAATTGGCAGGAATGCAACTCACTCACGTCGTGGACCGGAAACTACAACGCGGGAACGACTACGACGCTGTGGTTATTAACGGTGTCCGGCCCCCCGCAGTGGAATTCGATCAACGCCGGAACCGACATCTTCACGCTTCAGTAGCGGTTCGGAAAAATCACCGGCGAAACGGCGCGAGGCTTGCCGTCTGAGGGGCCGCGCCCGGCTTTATCTTTTGCCGGCGCTGCTCTTCGGCTTAATTTCGAAGTAGTCCCGTAAAGTTCGCGCGGTCGGTTCGGTGACGTAGTAGACGCCGTTGATAATGTCGGTATGGGACTTGTCCCATTTGGTCGCCTCGAAATCCCATCCGATCAGGTGAATCCGCTTCTCCGGATCGTTGAGCAAGCGGCGCAGGCGCCGGCTGAGCACCGCTTGGAAATGCGATAGCACGCGCATATCCTTGTCGTCGGTCGCCTTCAGGAGTTCGCGCTGGGTGACTCGTTCCCCCTTCCGGGCGAACAGCTTGAGGCGCGTGCGGTGCGGCTCGGAGAGGCCGTGCAGCAGACGCACCGCCAGCTCGGGCGAAAGATCCATGGGTTGGCGCCACAGCAGCTTGCCCGGTTTTTTCAGCACCTCGGCCGCGACCGGCGCCTTTCCGGTGAAGGCCTGAATCAATTCTCTCTGGGTTCCGGCAGAGAGCCGCCGGAAATCGGTCTGTTCGATGACGATGCGCATGGCCATCCTCCTAATACCAAAGGGCCTTTGATATTGGCCGCTATGCCCGCCTCGGACAACGGCGCGGGTCGATCCAGAACGGGCCGCACATTAGATTGCCCCCAGTATAGCCGATGTCCCGTCCGCGACGAGTCCACAGATATAGGAAGTCGCTCCCGAGCGATTCGGCGGGGCAGTCGGCGGGCCGGGCGGCCGGTGGCGGCCCGCTCGGGCAGGTCAGTCGGTGAGCGCGAGCGGCGAGAAGCGGGTGTCGCGGTCGTAGGCGTCCAGGCCCTCGCTGCGCTTGAGGTAACCGACCACCAGGTAGGTCACCGGGGTGGCGGCGGCCTCGTAGGCCGACTTGACCAGCCACTGGGTCACGATCGCCGTGGCCAAAGCGCCCAGGGGAATCACACCAGCGAAAGCCAGCGTGATGAACACCAGGGAGTCGAGCCCCTGGCCGACCAGGGTCGAGCCGATGGTCCGCGCCCACAAGAATCGGCCCTCGGTCGCAATCTTCATCTTGGCGAGCACGAAGGCGTTGGCAAACTCGCCCACCAAATAGGCCAAAAACGAGGCCGCGAGAATGCGCGGCGTGGCCCCGAGAATGCGCTCGTAAGCCTCCTGGCCGTCCCAGAACGACGCCGCCGGCAGCACCAGGCCGACCCAGATCGCGGCGACCACGATCAGATTGCACAAGAAGCCCAGCCAGATGACGCGCCGCGCCTGCCGAAAGCCGTAAACCTCGGTCAGCACGTCGCCAAGGATGTAGCTGACCGGGAAGATCACGATAGCGGCCGGCAGCAACAAGCCGTACAGGGAGATCAGCTTGACCGCAGTGATGTTGGCCGCGATCAAGCAGGTCACGAACAGCGCGACCAGCGTGATGAAGCGGAACGAATAAGTCATGGGCCTCGTCCGGGTTTGTTCCTGTGACCGGCTAGTGGATAAAATCCACTAGGTAATAGGCGGTGCGGCGCGGAGGCTCAACCTCGTTTTGTGACAGGTCCTGGATTCCCGGCGTTGCGTTCGCACGGCATGCGGCGCACCTCGGCCAAACCCGAGCCCGCCCAGATTGAGCACATCGACAACGACACGGATCGCCCGAACCGGGTTGCCGTCACAGATTCGGTCTTCCAGCCGATCCGGAAACAAATTGCTTTGACCGCGATCGACGCCTCGGCGTTTTCACATGGCCTAGGCCCAAGGCGGTTCGACGGCGGCACTGCCAGGAAAACTCGTTCCTGGGAGTGACGCAGACGAAACCCGGCGAAAAGCGGATACTGCCGCTTGCCGGCCTGCTTGTGGAGGCAGGGCGATCGTGCCGGCGGTATGGTCCCAATTAAAGCCTGAGTTTTGAACGGACTTTGGAAATCCAATGAAACGCCGACACAAAGGCTGTCAGACCGAATTTTTCAGGGTTCGGCCTGCCTTGAAACGCACCGACTTGGATGCCTTGATCCTAATGGCCTCTCCGGTCCGAGGGTTCCGACCCTTGCGAGCCGCACGTTTCGCGACGGTGAAGGTGCCGAATCCTGCCAATTGAACCCGCTGGTTCTTCTTTAGAGAAGTTGAGATGGTACCAAGAACCGCGATCAGCGTTTC
>CAXMQD010000238.1:0-4952 GCA_964194965.1 uncultured Acidimicrobiia bacterium
CCGGCGTGGTCGCGACCGGCGAAACTTGGATCCGGGTGCCGGAGACGATCCGCCTGCGCTGGTCCGGCAGCCTCGGGCGCGGGGTCGTGGCCAAGGACATGATGCTCGCGCTTTGCGCCCGGCTCGGCATGGACGGCGGTGATTACCAGGTGATCCAGTACGACGGCGCGGCGGTTACCGATCTGCCCATGGCCGAACGCATGACGCTGTGCAACATGGCGGCCGAGTTGGGCGCCCAGACCGGCCTGATCGCGCCCGACGACGTGACGGCGGATTACCTGCGCGAGGCCGGCGCCGAGGTCGGGGACTTGGCGCGCTGGCAGTCCGACCCCGACGCGGTTTACCGGACAACGCTCGATTTCGACGCGGGTTCCCTCGCGCCCCAGGTTGCCGCGCCGCACAGCCCGGCGAACGCGGCGCCGGTCGGTGAGATCGGTGCGGTCGCGGTCGACCGCGCTTACATCGGCGCCTGCACCGGCGCCAAGCTCGCGGACCTGCGCATGGCCGCCGAGGTGCTGCGCGGGCGAAAGGTGGCGGGCGGCACTCGGCTGCTGGTCGCCCCGGCCTCCGCGCGTGCCGCCGAGCAAGCCGCCGCCGAGGGCACCCTCGAGGTCTTGACCGAGGCCGGCGCCAGCATTCTGCCGACCGGCTGCGGCGCTTGTGCCGGCTATGGCGGCGCGCTCCTGCCCGAGGACGAAGTCTGCATATCCAGCACCGCGCGCAACTTCAAGGGCCGCATGGGCGCGGCGACCTCGCGGGTCTATCTGGCATCGCCCTACACCGTGGCCGCGGCGGCGGTTACCGGGCGTATCAGCGACCCGCGCGACTTGCTCGAGGGAACGCCACGATGACTGCGGTGGGTGCGAAGAAGACCGGTGGCCGGGCCTGGGTGTTCGGCGACAATATCGATACCGACGTCCTGACCCCGGGCCGTTTCATGAAGGGCCCGATCGAAGCGGCGGTGCCACACTGCCTGGAATCGGTGGACCCGGACTTCGCCGGCAAGGTGGTGCCCGGCGACTTCGTGATCGCCGGCGGCAACTTCGGCCTCGGCTCCTCGCGCGAGCAGGCGGCCCAGGTGCTGCGCATCCTGGGAGTGGCGGCGATAGTCGCCAAGTCATTCGGCGGCATCTTCTACCGCAACGCCTTCAATCTCGGCCTTCTGGCGGTGCAATGCCAGGAAACCGGCCGAATCGACGCAGGGGACCGCTTGGCTTTGGATGCCGGAGCCGGCGTACTGCGCAACTTGAGTAGCGGCGAAAGCTACACCTGCGAGCCGGTGCCCGCGCACCTTCTGGCGCTGATCGCCGACGGCGGCCTGATCCCGCACCTGGAGCGCCATTTCAAGTCAGATAGTGGAAAGGCAAGAACATGACCACGAGTACAACAGGCCTCCGGGCACAGCTCGGCAGCGGCCGCATCGTCGTTGCGCCCGGGGTCTACGACGGCCTGGGCGCACTCACCGCCGAGCGGGCCGGATTTGGCGCGCTTTACCTCTCCGGCGCCAGCATCGCCTACGGCCGCTTCGGGCGCCCGGATATCGGCTTGGTATCCATGACCGAGGTCGCCGATACCCTAGCGATCATCCACGAGCGGGTTGCGTTGCCGCTGGTGGTTGACGCGGACACAGGCTACGGCAATGCACTGAACGTGATGCGCACGGTGCGCCGCTTCGAGCGCGCCGGCGCCAGCGCAATCCAACTCGAGGACCAAACCAACCCCAAACGCTGCGGCCATCTCGAAGGCAAAACCCTGGTACCGGTCGCGGAGATGGTCGGCAAGCTCCAGGCGGCGCTCGATGCCCGCAACGACGCCGAGACCCTGATCGTGGCCCGCACGGATGCAATTGCCGTCGAGGGATTCGAGGCCACGCTCGAACGCGGTGCACGCTACGTCGAGGCCGGATGCGACGTGCTCTTCGTCGAGGCGCCACGCTCGCGCGACGAACTGGCCGCCGTGGGGAAGGAATTCGGCGGCCGGGTCGCGTTGCTCGCCAACATGGTCGAGGGCGGCAAAACTCCGATCCTGCCGGCCGAGGAGTTGCAGGCGCTCGGCTTTTCCATGGTGATTTTTCCGAGCGCGCTGGTCCGCTCGTTCGCCCACATGGCCGGCGAGTTCTTCGGCACCCTGGCGCGCCACGGCACCACCGAACCGTTTCGCGACCGCATGTTCAACTTCCAACAGGTCCAGGAACTGGTCGGCACCCCCGAGATGCTGGAGGCCGGCCGCCGCTACGCCGAGGACCGCTTCGAGACGCCGAAGAACTAAACCAATGGCGCCAATCGCGCGGCGCCCGGCTCCTGCTCAGGGATGTTCCTTGTAGCCTTCGAATTCTGATGCATCTCCGGTTCGTGTAGCCGGCTCCTCGCCCTCGTAAGCATCGAGCTCGATCACGTTCCGATCGGGATCGCGAATGAAGATGGCGTGCATTCCCTTGAACGTGAACTCTCCGGTAAGGGCGATGCCGCGGCCTTTCAGGAAGCTTATCGCCTCGTCCATGGAGGCTACCTTGAACGAGACGTGGGTGATGCCGGGATATTTTTCATCGACATCCATGAGGATGTTCTTGTCGTTGGCGGTATTACTGGGTCCCAATAGATTGAGCACCACGCCGGAGGGGTGCTGCATGATAACCGGGTGGCCTTGGTCGAACCCGGTATCGGCCAGGGTCTCGAACCCAAGTGCTTGGTAATATTCGATGGATCGGGTCTTGTCGCTGACCCGAATTCCAACATGATCCACTTTTTCGATGCCGAGCATTTTGGGTTTCCTTCCCGTCGATACAGTCACGCTTGTCTCGCCAGTCACCAGGGCTTAGGTGCGTCATCGCGGCCGGTGTCCTGGGCGATCTCCTGGAGCAAGAAATCGCGGACGACGGCGATGCGCTTGGAGTGGCGCAGCTCCTCCGGATAGACGAAGTAGGCCTCGAAGCTCGGTCCCTTGAGACCGGGCAGCACCTCCACCAGGTCCGGCGCCTCGTTGCTCATGTAGTAGGGCAGGGCGCCGACGCCGAGGCCGCTCCGGACCGCCCGGTAGATACCGTAAACGTTGTTGACCCGGAGCGCGGGCTCGCGCCGGGCGCCAGGGGGGGCGCCGGGGGGGCGCCGGGGGGCGCGCCGGGATCCGCGCCGGCCTCGAGCAGCCAATTGATCTCGGCGATTGGCGCCGGCACTTCCTCGCCATAGACGATCAGCGCGTGGTCATCCAGGTCCGCGGGCACTTCCGGCGTGCCGTGGGCGGCGAGGTAGTCTCTGGAAGCGAAAACATGATAGCGGATCGACATCAGCGGCCGCTGGATCAGGCTCGGTTGGGTCTGCCGGGCGAAGCGGATCGCGACCTCGGCCTGACCGAGGGAAAGGTCCAGCTCTTCGCTGTCGACCAGCACCAGGGAAACGGAAATATCCGGATAGAGCGCCAGAAACTTGTTCATTCTCGCGGTTAGCCAGCCGGTGCCGAAGGCGACGGTGGTGGTGATTCGCAATGGGCCTTCCGGGCGCTCCCGCCCCTCGTTGATGCGGGCGCGCGCCAGCGCCAGCTTCTCGGCCATGTCGTGCACCGCGTGGTGAAAATCCTCGCCCGGCTCGGTCAGTACCAGGCCGCGGGCGTGGCGGTGGAACAGGCTCGCGCCGAGTTCCTCCTCGAGCGCGATCATCTGGCGGCTGACCGCCGATTGGCTGAGGCCAAGCGTGCGGCCGGCGCGCGTGAAGCTGCCGGCCTCGTTGACCGCGAGGAAGACCCGCAATCGGTCCCAGTCCATGCCATGCTCCATTACTGCGAGATTGCGTCAGGCCAAGCTACCACATTCTCGGTCGTGGAGGTGCAAACTGGTCGACCCCGCCTAGTCGACCCGGCCTTGGAACAGCCCGGAGATCGAGGCGCGGCGTTTGGCCTCCAACATGCCCTTTTGCGAGTTCATCAGCCGGCCCATGGGAGTCGCGCAGGAGTGGATCAGGCGCTTGACCGGCACGTAGGCGATGAATAGGCAGGAGCCGAAGACGTGACCCCACCATAGCGGCTCGTAGAGCGCGTCGTATGCGTCCGAGCCCAGGCTCAGCGCGCCGGCCAGGGCGTAGCCGACGAAGGATACGGCATGTAGGGGATCGGGCGGCGCGGCCCCGATGCGCAGGGCCTCGACCAGGAAACCGCTGAGCACGACGGCGAAGAGGAAGATTGCGGTCGGGGTGTCGTGGAACTTCTCGTCCGCGGTGCCGCGCGCCAGCCAGCGCCAGAGGAAGGCAAGCAGGCAGCCGAGTAGCACGGCGAGGCCGAAAATCTCGAAGGCCAGGTCGAAGGCGATGCGCAGCGGATGACCCTCGGCCCAGAGGCCGGGCCAACCGAAGGCAGCTAGGATTTCCCGGAACAAGACCGCGACGAGCTCGGTCGCGAACAGCAGCGAGAAGCCCCAAAAGATCAGCGCGTGGCGCAGCCAACGCAGGCGGCTGATAGAAAACAGGGATTTCTGCAGCACCACCTCGTCGAGCAGCGTTCGGCGCATGGCCGCCGGGTCGCTGGTCTCGCGCGCGATAACCCCGCCATAACGCCGATAAGTCGGTAGGTTTCCCCCAATCAAGATGCGGTAGAGGCCGATGTCCAGCACGATCAGCGCGGCCAGGATCGCGGGGCCGAACAGCATCCACTTGAGCGCGAGCCGGCCCTGGATCGCCTCGTGGAGGAAGTGCCCGCCGAGCGCGGCGGCGCCGAGGACGTAGAGCGCGGCGCCGATCAGGAACAGCCAGGTGAAGCGAGCCTTGAGCGCGGCGGTGTCGAAGTGGTGCGAGAAAACGAAAATCGAGAACAGAATTGCGCTGCCGAGCAGCAGCAGGGCGGAGGCCAGCAACAGGCCGTAACCCCAGGCCTCTGTGAGCGTTCCGGCCGCACCGAAGGAAAAGAGTACCAGGCTGGCGCCGCCGCCCCAGTTGAGCCAGGCTCGTGATGGCGGCTGAACTTCGCTA
>CAXMQD010000239.1:0-1758 GCA_964194965.1 uncultured Acidimicrobiia bacterium
TGGATCCCGATCGGCCAACTCGCCGCCATGTTGCTGGCGCCGGTCGCTTTCGCGGGCATGGGCTGGCAGCTGCTCTGGGTGGTGGCGATTCTGGGCTCCTGCGGCCTGGCGGCCTGGGCGCTCGGCCTGCGGCGCAGTCCGGCCCTGGTCCCGCTCGGCGCGCGCGGCGATGGGCGAGACTCAGAATCGGAGACGGCGCCGGAGCGTGCCCCCGACATCAAGGCTTCTGGGGCGACTTCCGGGGAGATCGCCGGTGCGACGCGCCGCCAGCTGATCGTCACGGCCGGTATCTTCATGCTGTGGTCGGGACAGTACTTCGCCTACATGACCTGGTTGCCCCAGTACCTGGTCGAAGTCTACGGCCTATCGGTTTGCATGGCGGTGTTCGGCAACATGGTGCCGGTCGCGGTGCTGATTCCAACCACGGTGGCGACCGGCTGGATCCTGCGCGCCGGCGTCCCGATCGGCCCCCTGCTCGCCTGCGGCCTCGCGACCCAAGCCGTGATCTGGTGGCTGGTGCCGGTGACCGGCGGCGGCTTGGCCGGCGCGCTGTCGCTCACGGCTTACGGTCTCGCGTCGGGGGTTTGCCCGGCCTGCCTGTTCGCCATGCCGGGCGTGATCGTCGGCCGCGGGCGCGCCGCCGCGCCGGCGCTCGGTATCCTTATGACCGGGCGCAATCTGGGTGTGCTGGCCGGTCCGATGTTGCTCGGCCAAGCCTTCAAACTGACCGGGGCTTGGGACCTCGCCGCGCCAATTTTCGGAACCGTTACCACGCTCGCGCTGGGGCTCGGGATTTATCTCGCGATATCGCTCGGTGGCGCGCGTTACGGCACCAGCCGGTAGCCGCCCGGCTCGGTGACCAGAATCTCGGCGTTGGAGGGATCGGCCTCGATCTTCTGGCGCAGGCGATAGACGTGGGTTTCCAGGGTATGGGTAGTGACACCCGCATTATAACCCCAAACCTCGCCCAGCAGGGTCTCGCGCCCGACCACGTTGGCGCCGCTGCGGTAGAGGTATTTGAGGATCGAGGTTTCCTTCTCGGTCAGGCGCACCTTCTTTTTGGTCTCGCCGTGGGTCAGCAGCTTGGCGCTGGGCCGGAAGGTGTAGGGGCCGATGGTGAAGACCGCGTCCTCACTCTGCTCGTGCTGGCGCAGCTGGGCCCGCAGGCGGGCGAGCAGCACCGAGAGGCGGAACGGCTTGGCGACGTAGTCGTTGGCGCCGGAGTCGAGTCCGAGGATGGTGTCGGCGTCGGTCTGGGCCGCGGTCAGCATGATGATCGGCGACTTGACGCCGTTGCGCCGCATCAGGCGGCAGACCTCGCGGCCGTCCATGTCGGGCAAGCCGACGTCGAGCAGAATTGCGTCGAAGTATTCGCCCTTGACCGCCTCCAGCGCGCCGGCGGCGGTATCGACATCGACGGTGGCGAACTCCTCGTGCAGGCGCAACTGCTCGCCCAGCGACTGGCGCAGCGCGTCGTCGTCGTCGACCAGCAGAATTTTCTTGGCCGTGGCGGCGGTCATGGCGCGTCCCTCGGTCGTTTTCACTCCACCTTCAAGGACCTGAGATAACATCGGCGGATAGCCGGTTCAAGGCAGGGTCCCCGGAACCGACGATACAAGGGGGCGCGCTAGCCTTCGCCGAGCGCCAGGTCGCGGACGGCTGCAAACAGGGGATGGCTCGTGTCGCCCAGCGCGTCGACCGCGGAGAAGTGGTTGCGCCCCGGCAGGTCGACCACCCGGGCATCGAGGCCCTGGCCGC
>CAXMQD010000240.1:0-5447 GCA_964194965.1 uncultured Acidimicrobiia bacterium
AAAAGCAGCAGCGCACGGGAAAGTTCGCGCGGATCGACGACTTGTTTTCCCGTGTGGCCGCGGCGGCTGAGCAAAAAGATGGTCGCGAAGGCCGGCTTGGGCATTTCGATGGCCCGGCATGCGATCGCGAGGCCCTCGCCACCGGAATCGTAGAGCACGTCGTGCAAGCGCGGCGCTTTGAGCCCGCTTAACTGGCCGAACAGGGCCTCGAACAGGGGTACCTCGCCTTGGCGTAGCACCTGAACCAGGAATTCCGGCGTCACCTTGCGTTGCTCGGTCAACCTCCGGGCCAGGGCCTCGGCGGGAGTCTCCGGTTCCAGTTCTGCTCGTCCCGATTCGTCTTGCCGCGACCCGTCTTGCCGCAACTGGGGGCCGCGCGCGATGCCGCCGGAGGCGCGCTCGAGATGATCGTCGATCTGGCCGGGATCGACCTCGAATGTCTCCATAATATGGCTGCGAAGGGCGGCGGATACCCAGAGGCACATGCGCTCCGCCAACTCCAACTTCAGGTCCCCGCGCCGGAGAAGCGGCTCTTGATAGGTGTCGACGCGGCGCGACTCCTCGGCCAGATATTCCATGGTCGCCTCGGAGATATTGGCGTCCGAGTTCTCCAGCAGGACCTTGATGACATCGGTGTTGCCGGTTTCCACCAGGACGTCGGAGACGTACTCGCTGAGCGAGCGGCGCATGGCGATCGCCAGCTGGTGCTGCTGGGTGCGGTGCCGGATGACGCCGATCAGTTCCGCGTCACGCAGTATTTTGCTCTGCTTGAGGATCGGCTCGGCGACCTCGATTTCGTCGTTGGCGAGCGAGACGATGAGTTCGTGTGGCGGGTTGGGGACGCCGGACAGGCGCTCGCTCAGGTCGCGCCGAACCGCTTTCTCGCAGTCGTGGATAAGCTTGCGCAGGATGTCGGTCATGAGCGCGCGCTCGCGCTCGCTCAACACCTCGTCTTGTTTGTCGAAGAGGTCGCCGATCGTCGCGGTCAGCGCGCGGCGGCTCTCCACGGACCTATCGAACGCGAGGCCGAGCAGGAACTGTAGGTCCTTGCCCGGAATCTTGGCCGGGTTTGGTTCGGAACCTGTTCCTCCGTTCGACATCGCGGCGCCGGTCTCCGGCTCAACGCGGCGCCGGTCCGCGGGTCGCGGATCGAACGGTAGGGGCGGTTGGGTGGCGGTGATACCTGATCGCACAGACTCCCATAGGTTCGGGCCGCGTTTGCGGACGGGAAGATGCCCCGCGCGGCCGTCCCAGACAGCCCCCTATCCCCGGGAACCGTCACTTTAATAGTAAAATTAGTTACAGTTCATATTTGGTTAATGCGGGACGGTTCTTTCCGGCCAAACCGCTACCCGACATTCATTTTCTAAATGGTCCCGGCGTCCCGCGCCAGCCGCGGCCGGCACCGGCATCTTGCCGGGCGCGGACGCTTGGGCCACATTAGAGGCATGGCCGAATTCCACTCCAAGTCGGGCGGTTCCGGCCGCCTGTCCCGCTTCGTGCGCGAGATCCCCGAGGGCGACACCCAAGCCCGGCTGGTGTGCGGCGATTGCGGCTTCATCAGCTACGAGAACCCGAAGGTCGTGGTCGGCGTGGTGGCGACCTGGGAGGACCGCATCCTGCTGTGCCGCCGCGCGATCCCGCCGCGCAAGGGCTTCTGGACCCTGCCGGCCGGTTACCTGGAAGCGAACGAGAGTGCGATCGACGGCGCCCGGCGCGAAACCTGGGAGGAGGCGCGCGCCGAGCTGGAATTCGATCAATTGCTCGCGGTCTATTCGATCCCGCGAATCAGCCAGATTCAGTTGATCTACCGGGCGCGGCTGGTCTCGCCGGCGATCGAAGCCGGTCCCGAGTCGGCCGACGTCGGCCTGTTCGACTGGGCCGAGGTTCCCTGGGACGACATCGCTTTCCCGTCCGTGCATTGGGCACTGAACCATCACCGGGAGCTGCGCGGCCAGGCGAACTTCGCCCCGCGCGTCAATCCGCCGGGCGAATTTGGCGACATGCCCGAAGGCTAGATCGCGTACTCGCAAACTAAAATTGCGCCAGGGGCGGCCCGCCGATGTCGGCATTAGAGCCAACACCGGACGTGCTGGAGGGTCGGCCAGAACGGGCGATATTAGCCATAAGGAGACTTGGGTAGTCTGAGCACCCTCAGCCAACAGGCGCCGCCATTTCTGCGGTGCGGGCGGCCCAATCCGTGTCTGGCATGTGGCTTGCGATTGAGGAACGTGCACTGGTCCTGTCCCACCATTCAGCAAGCTCCGACGACGCTTCCAGGATGCTCTTGCACTCTGGCGTTTCGGTCACGTACTTGAATGTCCCAGCAAGAACAATATCGGCCAGATCGAAGGTCTCGCCTCGCATGGTCACGAGTTTTCCGATTACCTTCGCGGCGTACAGCATATCGGGAAGCCGCTTTGCGACTAGGTCCTCATCGACCGGATCTCCAGCCATGGGGCTGAACAGCCGATGCGTGGCGAGGATTGGAACCCACACTGGCCAAGCATATTGAATTGTGGTGGAAATCAACTCCCACATGCGAGCGATATCCAACGCGCCTGACGGGACAAGCGATCTATCATCGAATTCTCGTTCCAAGTAGTTCAGGATCGCGAGGGTCTCGGTGATCCTGGCGCCGCGATGTTCAAGAACGGGAACTTTCCGAAAGGGATGAAGATCCAGAAATTCAGGGTCCTTCTTATACCCATCCCATGAGGCGACCGCCTGAAACGAATAGTCAATGCCCTTCTCATCGGCGGCGACAAGGACCATACGGGTGTAGGTGCTGGCCCCGTATCCATAAATCACTGGGCGCTCAGTCATAGGAAACGGTCCTCGGTGGTTCTTTCAATTTTATAAGTTCCGAAAATATCATGTAGCACAATTTGGCCGAGGACGGTTAGTGGAACCGAATTCGACGATAGTCCGCTCTGGGTCAAAACCGGTCTTACGGGGGCATCGCCAGGAAGGACCGTTCCTGGAGGTTAAGCAGACGAAATCAGGATGACAACGGAAGCCGCCGCTCGAATGTCTGTTGTCTGGAGTAGACCGGACCTGCCAGCAGCAGGGTCCTGACTTCCGAATCTCGCCAAAAGGCGGCATTCGCGGGCGCCGATCTAAGAGCTAGAGTCAAAGGGGTGGCACCGGCCTCTGTCCCGTTACGATCATTTCAGACTTGGGCGGGGACCGGCGTTTTCGACCACACCTCCGGGGCGGCGTATATGACGCGTATTGCCCGCGCAAAATGTGTCGCGGAGGAGACCTAAGCCGGGATGAACCGGCTTCGGCGGCCGGATCGCAACGGCTATTGATGAAATTGGTTCAGCGCCGAACCGAGCCTGAACCATTCGAGTTGGGATTCGCCGAAGGAGTGATCCAGTTCGAGGGTCTCGACGGCACCGTCGGCGTGCGTGACAATACACTCCACCGGCTTGCCGCTAGCCATGTCGGCCAGCCCAACGAGGCTTATGCGGTCGTCCTCGAGGATATTGTCGTAGTCCGCCGGATCCTGGAAGGTCAACGCCAGCAGGCCTTGCTTCTTGAGATTGGACTCGTGAATACGGGCGAAGCTGCGCACGATGACCGCGGCACCGCCGAGCAGCCTCGGCGACAGGGCGGCGTGTTCCCGACTTGAGCCCTCCCCATAGTTGTGGTCACCGACGACCACCCACTTCACGGCCTCCGCCTTGTAGTGTCTCGCGATTTTGGAAATTTCCCGACCTTCCTCTCCGGTGAGCAGGTTCTTGCCGGTGCCGGCGTCGCCGGTGTAAGCGTTGGTGGCACCCATGAACATGTTGTCGCTGAACTTGTCGAGGTGGCCGCGGAGGCGCAGCCAGGGTCCGGCGGGAGAAATGTGGTCGGTCGTGGTCTTGCCCTTGGTCTTGATCAGCACCGGCATATCCATGAAGTCGTTGCCATCCCAGGCCGGCCAAGGCTCCATCAGTTGAAGCCTCTCGCTGTTGGGGTCGACCTTGAGTTCGATATCGCTGCCATCCTCCGGCGGCGCCAAATAAGAGGACTGACCTGCATCGAAACCTTTTTCCGGGACCGCCGGGGCAGGTCTGGGAGGCGCGAATTCGAACGCCTCGCCATCGGCTCCGGTCAGGGAATCGGTCAAGGGGTTGAACGAGAGCTTCCCGGCGATGGCCAGGGCAGTGACGATTTCGGGGCTGGCGATGAAATTCATCGTCGTCGGCTGACCGTCGTTGCGCCTCGGGAAGTTGCGGTTATACGAAGTGACGATGGTGTTGGGCGCGTCCATCGTCTCCTTGGCCCGGCGCCATTGACCGATACAGGGGCCGCAGGCATTGGCGAGGACCGTGCCGCCAATCTCTTTTAGGGATTGCATCTGCCCGTCGCGCTCAATAGTCGCACGCACCTGCTCGGAGCCAGGCGTGACCATGAACGGCAGCGCCGAATTCAGGCCATGGGCTTTGGCCTGCTCGGCGACGTCCGCGGCGCGGCTCATATCCTCGTACGATGAGTTGGTGCAGCTGCCGATCAGCGCCGTCGAGATGTCGTCGACGAATTCGTTGCCGGCGTCGGCGACCTCGGCCGCGAGCCGGGAAATGGGCCGCGAGCGATCGGGAGAGTGGGGCCCGACGACGTGAGGCTCGAGCTTGGAAAGATCCAGCTCGACGACCAGATCGTAGTGTTTCTCGGGCTCGGCCTCGACGTCATCGTCCGGGGCCAGCAGGTGGCGGTGCTTCTCCGCTATCGGAACCAGCTCACCCCGGCCGGTGGCCTCTAGATATTTGGCCATGTGCGCGTCGTAGGGGAACATGGAAGTCGTGGCCCCCACTTCCGCTCCCATGTTGGTGATGGTGGCCTTCCCGGTGGCGCTGATGGTGCGGGCTCCGGGGCCGATATATTCGACGATGGCGTTGGTTCCGCCGGCCACGGTCAATTCGCCGGCGACGTAGAGGATTATGTCCTTGGGCGCCGTCCAACCACTCATCTCGCCCGTGAGATAGACCGCGATATGCTTGGGATAAAGCGCCTCCCACGGGAGTCCCGCCATCACTTCGACCGCGTCGGCGCCGCCTACGCCCACCGCGCAGGCCCCGAGTCCGCCGGCATTGGGGGTGTGGGAATCAGTGCCGATCATCAATTCTCCGGGGAAGGCGTAGTTTTCCAGCGCCACCTGATGAATGATGCCGGCGCCCGGTCCCCAGAAACCGGCCCCGTACTTGGCCGCCGCGGAGCGAAGAAAGTCATAGACCTCGCTGTTTTCCGCCAAGGACTCTCTAAGGTCGGCGGCACCCTCCACCCTGGCCTGGATGAGATGGTCGCAGTGGATGGTAGTCGGGACGGCAACCTTGTCCCGCTTGGTCTGCATGAACTGTTGCATGCCGGTCTGTCCCAGCACGTCCTGCAAAATCACCCGGTCCGGGCGCAGGAACAGATAACTCTCGCCGGGTTCCATGTCTTGATTTTCAGGGTCA
>CAXMQD010000241.1:0-1727 GCA_964194965.1 uncultured Acidimicrobiia bacterium
CCGGCGCTCCCGAAGATGCGGCCGCGATGTTCGGCGATACCGCTGTCGATGATCGCGCGGCAGTCCTTCAAGTTCTCGAGAGTCCCGGTCTCGTCGCGCCCCATCATCTTGCTGAACCCGACCACATCGGCGGCGAGGATGATCGTCAACTTGCGCTCGATGCCGGTCATGGGAAGGTTCCTGGCGTCCTCGCCCTCGTCATAGACGACTCGGGCAGGAATGCGGGGTCGAATGTGTCGACGGTCGGTTGCGTGGAATTAAAGTGGCAAGCGGTTGGTCCCGTCAAGGGCCGTCCCAAGCTTCGACGCCGGGCTCCTCCCTACTCCGGCAAGCCGGCTTCGCGGAGACCTTCGGCGTAGCGCGCCGCCATGTCCGGGTCGGCGAATTGAACCGGACGCATGTTTTGCAAGGTCAGGTCTGCCTGATCTCGCAACAGCCCGGCCACGCAGTCGCGCGCCGCATCCTGCCGGCCCGCGTGCCACGACAACGATGCCAGGACCAAGCGGTTGCGCGCCAATTCGGGCGCCTGATGGACCAGCCGGTTGGCGACCCGGAGCGCTTCCGCGTCCTGCCCGGCCATGAAATGAGCGATCGCGAGCTCCCGGAAGTGGCGGAACCGGTGAGGGTCCTCGGGACTGGCCGCTGTCGTGCGTTTCAGTATCTCGATGCCCTCGTCGATCTCGCCCAGGTGGCTTTTAGCGATGCCGACCATGGCCCGGGCTAGACCAAAGCTGGAATTGATTTCCAGTGCTGTTTCCGCGTGGCTTAAGGCGGTTTCGTAGTCGCCACGAAGGTCCTGAACCAAGATCGCCGCCATGAGGGGAGCGAAGTAGCTCGACGGGTCGAGCGACACGGCTCTTTCGGGGTAGCCGAGCAACTCCGCCTTGACGTCCTCGCTCGGATCGCGGACCGAGAACTCGAGCATGCGATGGCGGCAGAATCCCATCATGGCGACAGCCATGGAGTTGTCCGGCTGTCGATCCATGGCCAGACGCAGGATCTCCGCGCCCACCTGGTTGTTGCCGTAGGAGCTGACGAAAAAGCCCGCCGCCTTTGATAGCAGATCCGGCACCGAGAGCGACGCGTTCTCGGCGCCGCGCAATCTCTCGAAGGCGCGGGTCTTGAGTCGAAACCGCACCGCCGAGACGACATTTTCCGAAATTTCGTCTTCCAGATCGAAGATGTCGTCAAGCTGCCGGTCATAGCGCTCCGACCAAGCCTGGCTCTGGCTTGCAGCATCGAACAGGGTGAAGGACAGGCGCAGCCGCCGGCCGGCGGCGCGCACGCTGCCCTCGAGGCGGAAGTCGGCAGCGCCGTCGCTTCGCTGCGCCGGACCGTGGTCTCCCCCGGCGTCACCGAGCACTGCGATGGAAGTCAATTTTGCCAATCCACCAAGTATATCCTCGTGCAACCCCTCGACCAGCAACCGGATTTCATCGTCGCCCGAGATCACCTTCAGAGCGGACACGGCGACTGTCGGGGGCGCATCGGCAGCACGAGCCGGCGGCGGCGCTGTTTGCAAAGTAAGGGCAACCTCTTCGCTCGCGCCGGCCACGGCGGTCCCGCCCTGCCCGCGCAGGTGAAAAACCGGCACCGGGTCGATGATGTTTTTGAGCTGCTGCGCGCCGCCGGCGACGAACGACAGGTCGAGCTTGCGCTTGACCTCCTCGTAGACCTTGCCCGATAGGCAGACGCCACCGGGTTCGGCGATCGATTCCAAACGCGCG
>CAXMQD010000242.1:0-6472 GCA_964194965.1 uncultured Acidimicrobiia bacterium
GCGCCGCCTGGCCGAGGGCGGGCCGGTGCCGGTGCAGTGGGCGGGGCTCAAGTTTTTCAACGCCTACGGCCCCAACGAATATCACAAGGGCGCCCAGGCGAGCGTCGCCTACCACTTGTTCCAACAGGTCAGCATGGGCCAGCCGGCGCGGCTGTTCCGGTCCCACAACCCGGACTATCCCGACGGCGGGCAGATGCGCGATTTCATCTGGGTCGGCGACTGCGTCGATGTGCAGATGTGGTTGCTGGAGAACCGCCGAGTCAACGGCTTGTTCAACGTCGGCACCGGCAAGGCGCGCAGCTTCGCCGATCTGGCGCGCGCGCTGTTCGCGGCCATGGAGCGGCCGGAACGGATCGAATACGTACCGACGCCGGAGGAAATCCGCGACAAGTACCAGTACTTTACCGAGGCCCCCATGGCGCGCCTGCGCGCGGCCGGCTACGAGCGGCCGTTCACCGAGCTGGAGGACGGCGTGCAGCACTACCTCCGCGGCCACTTGGCCACCCAGGATCCGTACCGGTGATCGCGGCCCTCTCCTTCCCCCAGATCGACCCGATCGCAATCTCTCTGGGACCCTTCGCGATCCGCTGGTATGCGCTGGCCTATATTGGCGGCCTGCTGATCGCCTGGTGGTATTGCCGCTGGCTTGCCACCCGGCCGCCCCGGGGCGTCGGCTCGGAAGCCTTCGATGACTTTCTTCTCTGGGCGACGCTGGGCATCGTGCTCGGCGGCCGTCTAGGTTACGTCCTGTTCTACAAGCCCGGCTTTTACCTCGCCAATCCCCTTGAAATATTCATGGTCTGGCAGGGCGGCATGTCGTTCCACGGCGGGCTCCTGGGGGTCGCCGTGGCCGAAGTTATCTTCGCCCGCCGCCGCGGGATTCCGCTGTTCGCGCTGACCGACATCGTCGCCTGCGCGGCGCCGATCGGGCTGTTCCTCGGCCGCATCGCCAACTTCGTGAATGGCGAACTGTTCGGCCGGCCGAGCGAAGCGCCCTGGGCCGTGATGTTCCCCAATGGCGGACCGCTGGCGCGCCATCCGAGCCAGCTCTACGAGGCCGGACTCGAGGGCATTCTGCTGTTCCTGGCGCTCTACGTTTTGGTGCGGCTGCGCGCGCTCGAAGTTAGCGGCCTGCTGACCGGCGCCTTCCTGATCGGCTACGCGCTGGCGCGCATGGCGGCCGAGCTGTTTCGCGAGCCCGATGCCCACCTCGGTTTTCTGCCCGGCGGCGTCACCATGGGCCAGGTGCTGTCGCTGCCGATGGCGCTGGCCGGGCTCGGTCTGGTGATCTGGGCGTTCCGCGCCCGCGCCCGCTCCTGAGCGCCATGGCTAATACCAAAAGTTATTGACCATGACCGTGCTCGGCGACCGCCTCGCCGCCCGGATCGCGCGGCTCGGTCCGATCACCGTCGCCGACTATATGGCCGAGGCGTTGACCCATCCCGAGGACGGCTACTACATGACCGGCGATCCCTTCGGCGCGGGCGGCGATTTCGTGACCGCCCCCGAAGTGAGCCAGATGTTCGGCGAGCTGATCGGCCTGTGGTGCGCCGATACCTGGACGCGCATGGCCGAGCCCGATCCGGTACACCTGGTCGAGCTGGGCCCGGGACGCGGCACCTTGATGGCCGACGCTCTGCGGGCACTCGGCGTGGTGCCCGGTTGCCGCGCCGCTGTGCGCCCGCAGCTGATCGAGATCAGCCCGGCGCTGCGCGCCCGGCAGCGGGAAACCCTCAGCGCCGCCGGGATCGATGCGAGCTGGCACGCGCGCCTCGATCAGGTGCCCGAGGGACCGATGCTGCTGGTCGCCAACGAGTTCTTCGACGCCCTGCCGATCCGCCAATTCGAACGCCGCGCGGAGGGCTGGTGCGAGCGCCTGGTCGCGCTCGAACCCGGCGGCGCCGCGCTCGCCTTCGCCCTGGGGCCGCCCGGACTCCAGGCCCAGGCACTGATACCCGCGGCGTTGCACGCCGCCGCGCCGGGCGCGGTGGTCGAGGTCTCGGCGCCGGCCGTCGCGGTCGCCGCCGAGATCGGCCGGCGCCTGGCCACCCATGGCGGCGCCGCGCTGATCGTCGACTACGGCCATGGGGCGCCACGCGCCGGCGCCACTCTCCAAGCCCTGCGTGGTCATGCCACCCATCCGGTCCTGTCCGAGCCGGGCAGCGCCGACCTGACCGCCCACGTCGACTTCGCCGCCCTGGCCCGTGCCGCCAGCGAGGCCGGCGCCCGGGCTTACGGACCGATCGACCAGGGCGCCCTGCTGGAGAGTCTCGGCATCGGCGCGCGGGTCGAGGTGCTACGCCGCGGCAAGACGCCCGAGCAAGCGGCGGATATCGATGCGGCCCGGCACCGCCTGACCGACCCGGCCGAAATGGGCACCTTGTTCAAAGCGCTGGCATTGAGCCATCCTGATCTGGAACCGCCCACGGGATTCGGTTTAGGTTAGCGCCCGCCAGGAACCAAGGAGAACCACGGAACATGTTGACCCTAGGGCCACTCAACGACGCCGAGCACATCCGCCACGGTTTCTTCAGCCGCGGCGGAGGCGTCAGCGGCGGTGCCTACGAATCGCTCAACTGCGGTTACGGTTCCGGCGACGCGGCGGACAACGTCACACGGAACCGGGCCCGCGCCATGGAGATGCTGGAGCTCGAAGGCGGCCGTCTGGTCACCGCCTATCAGTGCCACTCCGCGGACGTCGCCGAGGTCACGGCGCCCTGGGCCCGGGAGGACGCGCCCAGGGTCGACGGCCTGGTGACCCGCCAGCCCAGGCTGGCCCTCGGTATCTTGACCGCCGACTGCGCGCCGGTGTTGATGGCCGACGTCAAGGGCCGCGCCATCGGCGCCGCCCATGCCGGCTGGCGCGGGGCGCTGGGCGGTGTCCTGGAAGCCACGATCGATGCCATGGTCGCCCTCGGCGCCGAGCGCGAGGCCATCGTGGCCGGGGTCGGACCGGCGATCGGCCAGCGCTCTTACGAGGTCGGACCCGAATTTCCGGCACCGTTCCTGGAGCAGTTCGAAGACGACGCCGACTTTTTCTATCCGGCGCGCCGCGCTGGGCATTTCATGTTCGACCTCAAGGGCTACGTCGCCCGCCGCCTGAGCCGCGCGGGGGTCGGGAAGGTCCAGGTCCTCCCTTGCGACACCTGCGCCGAGGAGGACCGTTTCTTCAGTTACCGGCGCACCTGCCTGCGCGGCGCGAGCGACTACGGCCGCGGCCTGTCGGCGATCTATCTGGACCACTAATACCAAAGGAAGACCGACCATGGCCCTGCATTTCAGCACCCAGGAGCTGGCCGACCGCCGCGCCCGGACCGTCGAAGCCATGGAACGGGATGGCCTGGACGGCATGCTCCTGTTCCGTCAGGAGAGCATGTACTACCTGACCGGCTACGACACCTTCGGCTACGTCTTCTTCCAGTGCCTATACCTGGGCGCCGACGGGCGCATGACCCTGCTGACCCGCGCGCCCGACCTGCGCCAAGCCCAGGAAACCTCGGTGATCGAGGACATCCGCCTCTGGGTCGACGGGCCCGAGGCCACCCCGGCGGAAGATCTGCGCGCGATCCTGGCTGAACAGGGGTGCCAGGGCCGGCGCCTGGGGGTCGAGTACGAGGCCTATGGCCTGACCGCGCGCAATGGACTTCGTTTGCAGGCGGCGCTCGACGGTTTCTGCGATCTGGCGGACGCCTCGGAACTGATCAGCCGCTTGCGCGTGGTAAAAAGCGCGGCCGAAATCGTCTACCTGCGCCGCGCCGCCGAATTGGCCGACCGGGCGCTGGAGGCGGCCCTGCCGTTGGTCGGCCCCGGTGCCTTCGAAGGCGACATCTTGGCCGCCATGCATGGCGCCATCTTCGCCGGCGGCGGCGACTACCCGGGCAACGAGTTCATCATCGGCTCCGGGCCCGGCGCATTGTTGTGCCGCTACTATTCCGGGCGCCGCCACCTGGACGCCGAGGATCAACTGACCCTGGAATGGGCGGGGGTCGAGCGCCACTACCACGCCGCCATGATGCGCACCCTGCGCGTGGGCGCCGCGCCGCCGCGCCAGGTCGAGATGCACCAAGTAGCCCGGGACGCGCTTCTGGCGGTGGAGGACGGGCTCCGGCCCGGGCGGCCGCTGGGCGAGGCTTTCGACGCCCACGCCCGGACGCTCGACGCCGCCGGTTATCAGGCACATCGGCTGAACGCCTGCGGCTACGCCATGGGCACCACCTTCTCGCCCAATTGGATGGACTGGCCGATGCTCTATCACGGCAACCCGGTGGTGGCGGCGCCGGGCATGGCCTTTTTCGTCCACATCATTATCTTCGACAGCGCGCGCGGCCTGGCCATGACCCTGGGCCGAACCAGCCTGATCAACGAGACCGGCGCCGAGCCCCTGTCGGCGGCCGGCCTCGATTTCCTGGCCGAATAGGCCCTCCGGGGGGAACATGCCGTACCTGACCTTGATACTGGGCTTCGGGCTGGTCTTCCTGGTGGTCAGCTGTGCCCTGATGATTTGAGCCGTTCCAGGAACGGGGCGCTCCGAGGCCCGGCCTGCAAATCCGCCAATTAGAGCGTTTACAGGACCCCCCTTGCGTTGATAAGTTCCGCGCGCCTGAAAGGGTGGTCCCCCGGGGGGCGGATCGGACGGTCCGAGCAATCCGCGATCGAGACGGCGCAGGCCTAGAGGCTTCAGCATGAAAATCCTGACCGGCAATAGCAATCGGCCCCTGGCCGAGGCGATTTCCACAGTCATCAACCTGCCGCTCACCAAGGCCAGTGTCCGGCGCTTCTCGGACATGGAGATTTTCGTCGAAATCGACGAGAACGTGCGCGGCGAGGACGTCTTCGTGATCCAGTCGACGTCCTACCCCGCCAACGACAATTTGATGGAATTGCTGGTCGCCATAGACGCGCTGCGGCGCGGCTCGGCCCGGCGCATCACCGCGGTAATCCCCTACTACGGCTATGCCCGCCAGGACCGCAAGTCCGGCCCGCGCACGCCGATCTCGGCCAAGCTGGTGGCCAACCTGATCACCGTGGCCGGCGCCGACCGGGTCTTGACCCTCGATCTGCATGCCGCCCAGATTCAGGGCTTCTTCGACATTCCGACCGACAACCTCTTTTCCGCGCCGGTGTTCACCAAGGACATTATCGAACGCTACGATGGCGAGGAGCTGACCATCGTCTCGCCCGACGTCGGCGGCGTGCTGCGGGCGCGGGCGATCGCCAAGCGCCTTGACGCCGACCTCGCGATCATCGATAAGCGCCGCGAACGGGCCGGGATTTCCGAGGTCATGCACATCATCGGTGACGTCGCCGGCCGGCGCTGTATCCTGGTCGACGACATCGTCGATTCGGCCGGCACCCTGTGCAACGCGGCCAGCGCGCTGATGGCGGCCGGTGCCAGTTCGGTCGGTGCCTATGTAACCCACGGCGTACTGTCCGGCGGCGCGGTGGCGCGGGTCTCGGCCTCGCCACTCGAAGAGCTGGTGATGACCGACAGCATTCAGGCGACCGAGGCGGTGCGCGTGGCCCAAAACATCCGGCAGATCTCGATCGCGCCGCTCCTGGGCGAGGCAATGCGCCGGATCAGCGACGAACGTTCGGTTTCGAGCCTGTTCGATCTTCCGCCCGGCTAACGGCCGGGACGTAATCCTGGCTCGGCACCCCTGGAGGTCGAGCCGGAACATGAAGCGCCGGACCAGGTGCCGGCGCGCAACGTCTGTTTAAGGAGTGAGGTAATGGCAGAGGTTTCAATTATCGCCGCCGAGCGGCGAGAGCGGGCCGGGAAGGGGCCAGCCCGCGCCACCCGCCGAGCCGGGCGGGTGCCCGGTGTCATCTACGGCGCCAAGAAGGACCCCGCGATGGTCACCCTCGACCCGCGCGAGCTGGACCGCGAGCTCAACACCGGCGGATTCATGGCGACGATTTACGACGTTCAGATCGAGCAGAACAAGGAGCGGGTGCTGCCGCGCGACGTGCAGTTCGACCCGGTGACCGACCGGCCGATCCACGTTGACTTTCTGCGCGTCTCGGCAACCACCAGCGTGACCGTGCAGGTCCCGGTCAACTTCCTCAACGAGGAGGAGTCCCCGGGCCTGAAGCGCGGCGGTCTGCTCAACGTGGTGCGCCACGAGATCGAGATGACCTGCCGGGCGGACGCCATCCCGTCGGGCATCGAGGTCGATCTGACTGGCTTGGATATCGGCGATTCGGTCCACATTTCCATGATTACCCTGCCCGACGGGGTCGCGCCGACGATCACCGACCGCGACCTCACCGTCGCCACCATCGCCGCGCCGACCGTGGTGCTGGAAGAGGAGGAGGAAGGCGAGGAGCTGGAGGAAGGCGTCGAGGGCGAGGGCGTGCCCGAGGAAGGCGCCGACGAGAAGCCGGAGGGCGAGGGCACCGAGGGGTAATCCCGGGGCGTCCGCGCCGATCAGATCGCCATGCTGCTGCTCGTCGGCCTGGGCAATCCGGGCCC